>NZ_AUJZ01000007.1:0-242514 GCF_000424485.1 Butyrivibrio sp. WCD2001
TATCCCCCAGTACGAGGCAGGTTGCCCACGCGTTACTCACCCGTCCGCCACTAAGATTTAACAAGCTTTGACCGAAGTCTCTGCAGCGTCAAATCTCCGTTCGACTTGCATGTGTTAGGCACGCCGCCAGCGTTCATCCTGAGCCAGGATCGAACTCTCACGTTTAAATCTATTACTTAAACCCCTACGGGTCTCAGCAATCAAGTTCTCTCTGGCCAGAACATTGCTTGGCTTTGTTCTGTCCGTTTTTACCTAAGTTAGGTTGTTTTGTTCTCTGAATATTCTTTTTGGAATTTTCAGGGTTGCATTACTATTTTATTGTCAAAGTGCATCTCATCGATGTTGCTGATGAGGAACGCAGAAGGAGGGATTTGAACCCTCGCGCCGCTGTTAACGACCTGCACCCTTTCCAGGGGTGTCTCTTCAACCTCTTGAGTACTTCTGCAAAAGTGTTGACTTATATGTTCACTCTTCAATTTTGAACGGAGCGAGAGGGATTCGAACCCTCGTGGCGTTGCCGCCAAACGGTTTTCAAGACCGCCTCGTTATGACCGCTTCGATATCGCTCCATTTATTATTTATCTCGCTGTTTACAAGCCTTATCGCAACAGCGCGAAATTTATTATATCCATATGGGTAGGGGTTGTCAATACGAATTTGATTATTTTTTTATAAATTTTGATCTTTTTTCAAAAACCCAGAAAGCATGCGGCTTTGAGCACTCTCGGCACAGTGTTTTCAGCTCTGATTTTTCATTTCTATTATGGATTCTGCGAGAGCAATATCTCCGGGAGTTGTAATTTTGATATTATCATACGACCCTTCAACAAGTTTGACCTTCCGGTTTCCAAGGGTCTCCATAACCATAGCATCATCGGTGATATTTATTCCCTTTTGAATGAGTTCCTCTTCGCGCCTTGCAAGTTCCTCATATAGTTCAAGGATTTCGGGATACAGAAAGACCTGAGGTGTCTGGATCATCCAGGTTTTGTCCCTGTCCACAGTAGTTTTTGCAAAGCCGTTCTCATCTGCAAGCTTAATCGTATCCTTTACAGGCATACCTACAACGCAGGCTCCGTACTCCTTTACTGCGTTCATCGCTCTTTCAAGGATGTCATCGTCGATAAAAGGTCTTGCCCCGTCATGAATAAAAACAGCCTCTGTATCTTCAGAGGCCGCTTCAAGTCCAAGTCTTACACTGTGGTATCTCGTGCTTCCGCCCGCTACCACGGCTCTTATCTTGGAAAATCCTGCCGGCTCGATTATCTCTTCCTTTATGTGCTCTATATCCGCTTCGGGGAGCACCAGGATAATATCGTCTATAAAGCTTTTTTCAAATGCTTCAAGAGCATACAAAAGCAAGGGTTTTCCCTTTATTTCCATGTACTGCTTTCTTACATCGCTTTTCATTCTGCTGCCGCTTCCCGCAGCAAGGACTATCGCTGTTATTTTCATAATATATTCCCACCGCATAAACTATTCTTCACTTCATGATCTTCCGTGATATCTTCTTTCCCTGTTTCCAAGCGGAAGATTGGGTACGGCATTGAGATCCATGCCGCTCCTTACACCTTTGAGGTACTCGTAGTAACCAGCCGAGCCTATCATAGCTGCATTATCGGTACACAGAGTCGGTGATGGCCTATAGAAAGAATACCCGCGCTTTTCACATTCTTCCTCAAGTCTCTTTCTGAGGGAAGTATTTGAAGCAACGCCTCCGGCAATTGCAATCTTTTTGCATCCATATTCTGCCGCAGCTTCCATGGTATGCTCCGTGAGGACGTCAACAACTGCCTTCTGAAAAGATGCGGCGACATCGTTTCTGTTGACCTCTTCTCCCTTCATCTCTGCCTGATTAAGGTAATTCAAAACTGCAGACTTAAGTCCGCTGAAGCTGAAATCATAGGATTTTTCTGTGGTCTTTGCCCTGGGGAATGCAATGGCATCTGGATTTCCTTCCCTCGCCGCAGCGTCAACCTTCGGGCCTCCGGGGTATCCGAGTCCTATCGCCCTGGCAACTTTATCAAAGGCTTCTCCAGCAGCATCATCCCTTGTCTGACCGATGATATCATACTCGCCATAATCCTTCACATAGACAAGATGCGAGTGACCTCCGGATGCCACAAGGCACATGAAAGGCGGCTCCAAGGTCTTATCTTCTATATAATTCGCGCAGATGTGTCCTTCTATATGATGTACTCCGACAAGCGGTTTTCCTGTCACAAAGCTGAGAGCCTTGGCTTCGGATACTCCCACAAGAAGTGCACCTACAAGCCCGGGGCCGTATGTCACCGCGATAACATCTATATCTTCCAGTGTAAGCTTTGCCTCACTTAAGGCAGCTTTAACACATCCGTTTATTTTCTCGACATGCTTCCTTGAGGCAATCTCAGGAACCACGCCGCCGTAAACGGTATGTAACGCAATCTGCGAAGATATAATATTGGACAGAACCTCTCTGCCGTTTCTCACAACAGCCGCTGCCGTTTCGTCGCAGCTGCTCTCAATGGCAAGAATAGTGATATCCTTGCCTGTTGACCCCGCAGCCTTCTCATCTTCATTTTTAATTGACATAAAGATTACGCCGTCCTCTTCGGTACGGCGCATGATCTTTTCAGAATTCATATTATCCATAATTTACTGTTCCGTGTCCGTCGCTTCTGATACTGTCCAGCCCATGATTTTCCAAAGTCCGTTTGAATCCTTGCGCAGGACAAATAAATAATTGTATGGTGTTGTGTGTGTGCCGGTTCTAATGTGAAACTTGGCTACGACATTGGCAATTTCTTCGCCGTTATCTCTCTTCTCCTGAAGGTCTGAAGTAAGGACCTCATATTTGGGAATAGAACAATCATCCTTCTTTTTCTGTTCTACTTCGCTCTTTAGCCCCGAAGGCCAGCTCTGCTGAGCCTGCAAAAATTCAGAGTCAAAGATTCCCGAAAGAACCGAGGCCATTTTCTCAAACTCCTCATCCGTATAGCTCTCTTTGTACAGAACCTTCATGGTGTGTGCATAGAGATCCACTACTGTCGGCGGAGTCTTCGGGTAGCTCTTGGATAAATCTATAGTAGTGATCTTTTGAACCTCGGTGAGTTCCAGTTCTTCAGTCGTGGTATTAGTTCCTTTTCTGTTTCTGGTCAATATCACAAAAACAGATACCACTATCAGAGCAGCGAGAACCATTATAACAATTGCTTTAATAATGCCGTTTTTAGTAGACTCGTCCATAGTGCCTCCTCATAAAAAAGCAGAAATCTATTCGTTGTCTTCTTCAAACCGTAGCGTAGTAGTTCTGCCATCCTTTGCCGCAACCGTTTTTGAAAAAATCTCCTTCGCCTTCGGAAGGTATTCCTTGGGGTTAACCAGTGAAGGGCTGTAATGTGTAAGCCACATTTCCTTAACCTGCGCTTTTTTTGCAAGTTCAGCCGCTTCGTACATGGTCATATGCCTGTTTTCCTTGGCCTTTTGCAGCTTATCGGGCTCTCCGTACATGCCCTCGCATATGAAAAGATCGGAATTCATCGCTTTTTCCACTATGCCCGGTGTAGGTCTTGAATCCGTAACATAGGTCAGATGTATTCCTTTTCTCGCTTCTCCGAGCACCATATCAGGCGTAAAGGTCCGGCCATCCTCAGCCTGAATAATCTCACCCTTCTGGAGCGGATTCCAATATTTCTGCGGAATATCATTAGCCCTGGCCGCTTCAACATTGAATCGTCCGATCCGTTCAAGCTCCATGGAGTATCCGTAGCAGGTGATATTGTGATTAACTTTAAAGGCTTTAATCTTAAATTCCGGCATCCCCGGAAGTGTCAGTTCATCATTTATATCGGTAATCTCGTGATATTCTATAGGAAAAGGGAGTTCCGGAGCGATTGTTCTTAAAGCCTTAACCACTCGCTCAAGTCCTTTGGGCCCTACCATGAGAAGGGGCTCTGTTCTCTCTGCATTTCCCATGGTCAGAAGCATCCCGGGAAGTCCCGATATGTGATCCGCATGATAATGAGTAAAGCAGATCATATCAATCGGCTTTGGGCTCCAGCCGCTTTTTTTCAAAGCTATCTGCGTGCCCTCGCCACAATCTATCAATATACATTTTCCGTTATATCGCACCATAAGTGCAGTAAGGTATCTGTTGGGCAGCGGCATCATTCCGCCTGTTCCAAGTAGACATACATCAATCATTCGTATTATTTCTCTTCCAATAAATTATTGCATCATCCTTAGGGCTCTCGTAAAAGCCGGGCCTTGTTCCTTCATTAACAAATCCCAGTTTTTCATAGAGTCCTCTCGCCGCCTTGTTTTCGCCGCGTACTTCCAATGTAAAGCTCTCGCAGCCAATCGCTTTTCCGCGAAGGAGGAGCTTGGACAGCATTTCAAAAGCTATTCCCTTTCCTCTGCTGCTCTCGGAAACCGATACATTGGTTACTTCACCCTCGCCGGAAATGTTGCGAACTCCGCAAAGGCCAGCCACCTCTCCTGATACTTCAGCGACAAGGTAAACCGTATCATCGCGGGTAGCAGCTTCAAGAAGTTGTTTTTCGGTCCAGGCCTCCGCACCGAGGCAAGCCTTTTCAATTTCAGCAGCAGCTGTAATATCCTCAGCTTTTAGATCTCTTATATAAATAGGGCTGGTTATCCCGGATTTTCTGCCGTTTTTTTCGGAATCGGCCTTGGTCTCTTTTTTTCCTGCTGCTTTCTCCGCAGCCTCACGCTCCGCCTGTGATGCTCTCAAATACTCGGGTGAAAAACTGTCGGCATCCACCGTCTTCCCTTCTCTTAAGTATATTGTAGCAAGCGCAGCCAAAGCGGACGCCCTCTGCCTGTTCATATGGGCAGGTGCCAGAATGTAATTTACCTTGAGCAGCTCCTCAAGCTTATCTCTGTATACCGGGATTCCGTCGCCGAGAAGTATAACTGTTTTTCCTATATTATTGAGCTCCTCGGCAATATCATTTATCGACATTGCTGACTGAGCTTTTATCGTCTTCATAGAGAAAAAGATTTCCCGATGTTTCTCGTTTTCTTTTTCCGGAACAAATGTATAAACTCCGGTATATACCTGGTTACGCCTTGCATCCATCATGGGGCAGATCACATATTCACTGCCATAAAACTGATACGCCATCGCATCCAGCGTAGGTACTGCAACCATTGGCTTATTCATCGCTAGGCACAGGCCTTTTGCGGTAGCACATCCGATTCGAAGTCCCGTAAAAGATCCTGGTCCTGCCGAAACCGCAACTGCATCTATCGTATTAAAATCCAGTGATATTCTGTTTTTTATCTGTTCCATCATCGGGAGTAAAAGTTCGGAATGCGTGATTTTGTGCTGAATAGAAAACTCAGACAGCAGTCTGTCGTCCTCTGTAACGGCAACCGTGCAAACGAGTCCCGATGTATCCAGTGCCAATATTTTCATCTTTTATCTGTTATCTATCGTATCCAGCGTTATGCGGCGATAGTCCGTTCCTTTCTTAAGGTCTTTCTCTATGCGGATTTCCATATATTTTTCCGGAAGTATTTCTTCTATAAGATTGGCCCATTCTATAAAGCATAGTCCCTGTCCGTAAAAGTAGTCCTCGTAGCCTATTTCATCCATCTCACTGACGTCACCGATTCTGTAAACATCAAAATGGTAAAAGGGAATTCTTCCCTCGTCATACACCTGAAGGATTGTGAAAGTAGGACTGTTAACCGGTCCCTCTATTCCTAAACCGGCCGCAACTCCCTGTGTTAATACGGTTTTACCCACGCCAAGATCCCCGATCAGGGTATAAACTGATCCGGGTTCAGCGGTCTCTCCTATACGCTTTCCGAATGCGAAGGTCTCCTCCGCGGAATATGTTTCTAAAATTGTACTCATATAATCAGAATATTCCAGCGTCACAAAAAAAGCAAGTCACAGCAAAAAAGGTATTGACGACAGTTTTAGCTGTTATATAATGATTCTTGATAAAAATAATCTTCGGGGCAGGGTGTAATTCCCTACCGGCGGTGACTGATTTTCAGAAGTCCGCGAACCGCTACGGCGGCCGATTTGGTGAAATTCCAAAACCGACAGTATAGTCTGGATGATAGAAGATGGCGTTTTTTATTTTCAAAACATCAAATCGCACATTATCTAGTCATTATCCTCCCCGATAAAATCAGGAGGAAAAACACCATGAACAACAACTTATTTACTTCCGTAATGGAAAACACGATGATTGTAGCAGTCTTTATACTGCTGATTGTGACTATGTTTGTCGCTGCCAGAATTGCAGAGACCTACGTTGCAAAGAAAAACGGGGACGCAAATCCGGGGATGACCACAAGAAAAATGGTTATAATCGGCATATTCTCAGCAATATCTGCTGTTCTTATGCTTTTTGAGATTCCGATGCCATTCGCACCGAGCTTTTACAAGCTTGATCTTTCAGATTTACCCGCAGTAATCGGCGGATTTGCATTTGGTCCCATGACCGGAGTTATGATTGAGTTTATTAAGATCCTTCTTAATCTTATTCTTAACGGAACTCAGACAGCTTTCATCGGAGAGCTTGCAAACTTTATCGTTGGATGCAGCTATGTACTTCCCGCTTCCATCATTTATATTTTCAAGAAGAACCGTCAGATTGCCATGATCTCCTGCCTTACAGCAACCATGATCATCACTCTCGTCGGAAGCTCACTCAACGCATTCTATCTGCTTCCTGCTTTTGCAAAGCTTTACGGAATGCCATTGGATGCTCTTATCGGAATGGGGACAGCAATCAATCCCGCAATAAACAATATGTTTACCTTCATCCTTTTTGCTGTAGCTCCCATCAATCTCTTAAAGGGTTCCGTAATCAGTGGGATCACTCTTCTTGTATACAAGAAGCTCAGCCCTGTGATCAAAAACGCTTCTCTTACAGCATCCGAAAAGCGTGCTGCTGAATCGGAAATCTAAATAGAATATATTTTTATATATTGTTTATCATTTTTTTATAGCATGAAAATAGCGCCTTTATTGACTTTTAGCCGAGTGAACCATAAGATTAATTTGTATCTTTGTTCACTAAAAAATGTCAATGAGGCGCTTTCTTGATGAAACGGTTGATTACTAAAAAACTAGTTCCCGGCATGGTTTTGTCGGACAACGTATACGCACATGATAACAACCAGCTTGTATTGCCCAAGGGAACTGTTTTGGATAATCAGGCTATAACAAAGCTGTCCTTCTATTCTATTTTGAACGTTCTGGTGGAGGATCCTCCGGAAAACCTTATGCCGGCTAATGACCACAAGGAATCCTATGCCTCGAGGCTTCGTCAGACTGCAGAATTCAAGGAGTTCAAGAGAGATTTTGAGAACTGTGCGTCCAAATTTAAAGCCGGTATTGAAGTCCTCATAAACGATAAAGAGCACTTTGATGTGGACTCCATGATATCGCCCATATATGATCTCGTCCACAAGGGAAACAGTTCCTCTAATCTTTTTGATATGCTGCATAGCCTGCGATCTTATGATGATGCCACTTATGTTCACTGCATTAGTGTTGCTATGATATGCAATATCCTGGGGCAATGGCTTAAGATGAGCGATGACGATATTCTGATTCTCACTGAAGCAGGACTACTTCATGATATTGGTAAGCTCCTTATTCCCAACGAAATCATTACCAAGCCCGCAGATCTTACTACAGCTGAGTATACCGTAGTGCAGACGCATCCGGCCCAGGGTTATGTTATTTTAACTGACCTCAATCTTAGCGACCATGTAAAAAATGCAGCCCTCATGCACCACGAGCGCTGCGACGGAACCGGTTATCCCGCTCATCTCAAGGGTCCTCAGATTGATTTCTTTGCAAAATGTGTATCAATAGCTGATGTATATGATGCGATGACATCGGCCAGAGTTTACAGAGATCCTCTGTGTCCTTTCATCGCAATCGAAATGTTTGAATCTGAAGGTCTGCAGAAATATGATACAAATGCCATTATGACCTTCCTGCAGAATATAGTTAACACCTATCTTCTTAACAGGGTACGTTTAAATGACGGCCGTGAAGGCGAGATAATCTTTATAAACAGAGATCACCTATCAAGACCGACTATCAAAATTGATGAAGAATATCTTGATCTGACGATGCATCCCGAGCTATACATCGAAGAAATATTATAGTATCGATAAAAAACCACCATATGAACTCTCTCGAAAATTCATATGGTGGTTTTATTATGCAAATTTTAATTTGAACTTCTGAAGTTCTCTTTCAGTATCTACCTTCTGTATCTGAGCACCAAGCTCTCTTAACTTTTCATCAAAGTCTTCATAGCCACGCTCTATATATCTTATATCCTCAACAGTGGTAAATCCATCGGCGGTAAGTCCGGCAATTACAAGAGCTGCACCAGCTCGAAGATCAGGAGCCGCTACTTCTGCGCCCGTATACTGATCAACACCCTCTATGATGGCTGTACTGCCTTCTACCTTGATATTAGCTCCCATTCTGGTGAGCTCATCCACATATTTGAATCTGTTCTCAAAAAGCGACTCCGTAACAAGACTGATACCACTTGCAAGACCGAGCACCACGGTTATCTGTGGCTGCATGTCCGTGGGATATCCCGGATAAGGCAGAGTCTTAACATGAGCATTCTTCATACGCTTTGTTGCTACAACTCTTACAGCATCGTCAGATTCAAGCACCTGACATCCCATCTCAATAAGTTTTGCGCTGATAGACTCCAAGTGCTTGGGGATTACATTTTTAATGGTTATATCGCCTTTAGTTGCAGCCGCTGCCATCATAAATGTTCCCGCCTCTATCTGATCGGGAATAATGGTATATTCTGTGCCATGGAGCTTCTCCACACCTCTGACACGAATAATATCTGTACCTGCACCCTTGATATCGGCTCCCATACTGTTCAGGAAGTTGGCAAGGTCAACGACATGAGGTTCCTTGGCTGCATTCTCGATAATAGTCTTACCTTCAGCCATCGAAGCAGCCATCATAATATTGATGGTAGCTCCAACGCTGGCAATATCGAGATAAACGTGATTGGCAACAAGTCTGTCCGCATGGGCACTTATAAGTCCATGATCAATGGATACATTGGCACCAAGGGCATTGAATCCCTTGATATGCTGGTCGATAGGTCTGAGCCCGATATTGCATCCGCCGGGTATTACGACCTGTGCGTCCTTATACTTTCCCAAAAAGGCTCCGAGCATATAGTAGGATGCTCTGATCTTTTTAATAAACTCGTTTTCAATCTTGTATGTGTTGACGTTAGCAGCATTAATAGTCACTGAATGGCGGCCGGTTCTGTTAACCATGACACCGATGCTCTCCAGTGCCTGAAGCATTATGTTAGTATCCGCTTCGTCAGGCATATTATCAATATATACGGTCTCATCAGTCATAGAAGCGGCTGCCAGAATCGGAAGCGCTGCATTCTTGGCACCGCCGATTTCAACCTCTCCTACAAGTGGTGTACCACCTTTAATTACATATTTTTCCATAATCTTATTCATTCACGCCTTTGTGAATCACCAAGTTGATAAACTTCTCCCCATAATTTATTAACGGCTTATGTTATACCACAAAATAGCAAATTTGTAAAATCAGGTTCGTCAGTTCAAGTAATTAAGCGGGTTCACCTGCGCTCCGTTTATAAGAATTTCAAAGTGGAGATGTGCTCCGGTACTTACACCTGTATTACCACTAAGCGCAATCTTCTGACCCTGAGAAACACTCTGTCCGGGCTTAACAAGAATCTTGGACAAGTGTCCGTATCTGGTCTCTCTGCCATCAGAATGGCTTATATAAATAACATATCCATAGCCTCTGCCCCATCCTGCTCTGGTTACAACGCCGGCATTTGAAGCCATTACCGCTGTTCCCACAGGAGTAGCCCAGTCTACACCCTTATGGAAGGTGCTGGCACCCTTGGTCGGAGCATTTCTTCTTCCGAATCCGGATGACTGTCTTCCACCCGAGATAGGTTTAATATATGTAGGAGGCACAATAGTTCCGCGCTCAACAATCTTGGGAACCGCCTCGTAGGTAACCTCTTCCTTCTGAATATCACGTCCCGTCTCGGAATTATTAACATAAGATATCTTTGCTACCACCTTGCGGTGACCTGCCGAAGGCTCCTGAACCACCTCAGTTCTTGTCGTATACCAGGAATCATTATCCCTGTAGATTACATCAGCTTCGTAGTCTTCCTCATAATATTGCTGTGTAGTATATACAACTGAAAGCTCCGGCTCGGGAACGGTTACTATAATCTCATCCCCGGCTCTGATAGTGGAATTCTCATTATCAATTGTCTCATTCATCGCAATAAGATCATCAAGAGGCAGTCCAAAATCCTCAGCGATAGTTCCCAGCGTATCGCCGGTCTTTATCTCGTAAATCTGGTTTGTCTCCTGATCCTTTGTTACCTCATCTATTGCTGTGTTAATATCTTTTATCTCTGAGGACGGCAAATAACTCTCAACCACTTCAACCTTATCTCCGAAATCTATGGACATAAGGCCAAGCTGATAATCCTCAAAGCTCTTTTCTTCTATTAAAGGCTTAATCTTTCTGAACACATCGGAAATTGCAAGGTCTATACCTGCCTCCGGGAGTCTTGTCTCCTCTTCCTCTTTTTGTGCCTCCTCAACCGATACTATCTGTGAAGTAAGCACATTCACTTCTCTGGATGGATCCGTAACAAGATCCACCTTATATTTTCCCTCGGTATCATATTTGCCAAGTGCCTTTGAAAGAAGCGTAAATACATCATCTTTGCTGGCCAGATTGACTGAATACTGATTTATTTTTACTGTATACGAACGCTCAAGAGTGGATAATCTGCTCTTATCAAGAACCTCCACCATTTTGTTTCTTACAGATTTCCTTGAATCCACCTTGCCAAGCAGCACTTCGCTTCCTTTCAGACTAAGCTCTGCGTCCGTCAGGATAAGTTCATCACTACCCGATGAGAGTTGTCTTCTCGCCTCACGAAGGCACTTTTCTGCTGCCTGCTTTGATCCAAGAGTTCCGACCTCAACTCCGTTAAGAAATACTGTGAAAATGTTATCACCTGTATTTTTGATAGGAGAAAAAATAGGTAATATCAAAATAATCCAGACAGCAATCGCAAGAATCTCGCCCTTAAGCATGCCTATACGTATTTTCTTGTGACCTGAAAACTTCATTCTTTAAACCAAACCTACAATTCTTAAGATTAATAATGCAAGATCAGCTATAACAGCCAATAATGTTACAACAACAAGAGGCATAAGCCCTCTATTCTTTGCTCTGTTAGCTCTTTGCATGGAATCAAGCTGTCTTACGAGCACTGTAAACTCACTTCTTATTGATTCCATCTGTTTCTTTAAATCTTCACGTATTTCATCAAGCTGCTTTTTCTGTTCATCTGCCACTGAAGCCTGAACATTCCTGTATATTCTGACGCCAACATCATGCGTTGCCTCATCACTCTTGTCAAATCTGTCAGCAAGACTTTCATTAAGCTCTTTTACGGCACTGCCAAGCTCTTTGGACATTCTATCCGCTTCAATTTTGCCGTTTTTCAAATCATCAAGAACATCTTCTATATTATTCAGTCTGTCTTCAAGTTTTTTAGCATTTTGACGAAGAACGGCTATCTCTTCTTCATACTGCTTATTCTGGCTCTCGATCTGCTCCCTGTGTGCAGCTTCAGCAGCTGTATTGGCTTTAATCATTTCCTGTGCACTGATCTTCCCATCAACTCTTCCCATCATGTTGTCCATGGCTCCTCCCAAATTTGAACAAACTCTTTTAAAATGTCCTCCGACTAAGCGGCTAAATAATAGGTTACATCATTTATGCATTTCGCACAATAATAGTTTTATTATGTCCGATCTTTTGTAGATATTCACCCCAAGTTTAAACTTTATTAATATTTTGTTCATAAATCATTGTTATAATTATACAGAACCAAGGGAACAAGGTTCATTACGAAGCTCTGATAGAAGCTCCGATAGATAGATAAATTTTTTCATAATAGCCCGGGTGCCGAGAGGTGCCTGGGCACTCCTCATTAATGGGCTTATTATTATTTTCCTGATCATGCAGGCATGACCGATCACTTCGGGGGAGTAATAGCCTGAATCTCCTCGTTGAGTGACAGCATCCTGTCATCCAGCTCCGCCACCATTCTGGCACATTCAAAAAGCTGCGCTTTAATATTGGCCGGTGCCTTAGTTTCGAACTTGTATTGTATCTTATGCTCAAGACTTGCCCAAAAGTCCATAGCAACAGTTCTTATCTGAACCTCTACCTTAACCTCAGCAGTATGATCCGAAAGATACACAGGAACTGCTACAATCATGTGATAACTACGATATCCGCTGGTTTTAGGATTCATTATATAATCTTTTATCGTAAGAACCTTGATATCTTTCTGATTACTGATCATATCAGCAATTCTGTAAATATCAGAAGTAAATGAGCAGATAATCCTGATTCCGGCTATATCGTTAATATATTTCATCATATTTTCCAGAGTTGACTCGTAGCCGTGACGCTTCAATTTCTTCACTATACTTTCCGGCGTCTTTATTCTGGATTTAATATGCTCTATAGGATTATATCTGTGAACTTCCTGAAACTCATCATTTAATATCTCAATTTTGGTATTTATCTGCTTAAGCGCAGAGTTATACAGAAGGCTGACCTCCTCCCAGCTTTTTATATCTCCGTCAGATAATCTGGATCCCATAATAATTCCCCCTAAAACATTTCGATTACTTATCCCAATAAGCCTTATTTAACGAGCAGGCTCTTACAAGGCCCTTGGGCAGTCTCTTATATCTTCTTCCCATCCTGTAGCCCACAAATCTGAACCCGCACATTATCACATAATGCGGCACAAGATAAAACTTTCCGATGTGCTCGAAATGTCTGATGGTGTCCCTCACCATCCTTTTTCCTTCAGACTCCGATTTTATACCTGCGAATATTTCAGGATGATCCGTCTGTGACACTCCGAGGTCAAAATTCCGATGGAACTGCTGCGCGCAGGAATAATTGTGTGAATGTATCACTCCCGCTTCAGGCACATAGCATATTGCATATCCCTGATACATAGCATTACCGGCGTATACCATATCCTCATTGAAAATTGCTTTGTGTAAAAAGCCGCCCACCTTATCGAAAACATCTCTTCTGTACATTGCACATACATTAGAGCAGAAAAATGTCTTGATGCCCAGCTTAGGCAGATCCTTGATAGTCTTCTTCATAGCAACGGTTGGATAATTAAACTTTCTGGAATACCGCTCAGCGAGATTGCAATCAGACTTGGGATACTGTCTTGCATATGCCGCAGCAACCTGCGGATCTTCGAGAGCCTTGACCAGATTGGATATAAGCGAAAGATCTCTTGGCACAGCATCCTGAGTAATCATCAAAAAGAGATCGGCATTAGACATACTGACTCCAAGATTCCTCGTTTCACCATGGTCGAATTCTTTTTTTGAAATATGATGTACCACAATATTATCGTATTTATTTATTGTGTCCATCGCATCTTTTCTTTCAACCAGATAATGCTTCTCTGTATTTACAATGATGATCTTTTCCGGTCTGTACGCCTGCTTTTCAAGCTCATCAATAAGCATCGAAAGCTCTGCTCCCGGTTTATAGGTTGGAATAATTACATCTACTGTCTGCATCTGTACCCTTTTTATCACAAAGAAAAATTAAGCCCCGGCTGATACCGGGGCCACGTTTCTTAAGTCGTTTATCTGTCGATATACTCATCTGTATCAGCAGCGATTTTCTGACTATACTCTTGTACGCTCGGTGATACTTCATATTCAGTATCATCGAATAAAAATTCATGAAGCCACTTTACATTTGAAGCAAGGTCTTCAGGGACTACGCAACTTCCCTTTTTACCAATTGTGCCTGTTGCTCTCATGCTTGAGGTCGGGAATCCATCACTTGATACTACATTGTAGTTGGTGATATTACCCAAAAGTTTAATAATATCCTGAAGATCCAGAGAAGTATAGGTCTCTCCGAATATCTTGCTGGCTACATTCTCCAGCTCGGGAAGACTGATGGTCTTAGCCTTGGTCAAAATAGCCATAAGGACAGTTCGCTGTCTCTCAGCTCTTCTGAAGTCATCTCCGGCAGTATATCTGATACGGCAATATGCTGTAGCCTGAAGTCCGTTAAGAGTCTGCATTCCTGTCTGTGTAACGGGTGTATATTTAAGGCCCAGCTCCTCTGCCATTGTGGACTGGTAGTTATTGAGGTGAGTAATCTCGTTCTCTTCAATAACAATATCAACTCCGCCAAGCTCATCAATAACATCAGTAAGTCCGCCAAAACCAATAGTAACAAAATCAGTAATATCCATATCAAGATTCATGTTCAACATGGAAATTGCCTGCTGGGGACCGCCCTTCGCATATGCAACATTACACTTGTTGTAAGTATCATTACTCAGGTTAAGATATGTATCACGATAAACCGATGCCAGTCTGATCTCACCATTCTCATTGTTAATTGAAGCGATAATGATGGTATCACTTCTGGTGTTCTTATCAAGATCACCTTCACGTGAATCTACACCGAAGAGTGCCAGATTAGTATATCCGGTCATCTGCTCATTCTCTTCAACTCCGGTATTAACACTCTCAGCAATTACTTCATCATCAAGGTTTACTTTACCAACCTTGTCAACCTTCATTTTGCCAAATAAAGTCCATACAATAAAAAGAAGTATAAGCAGAACAACAATCTCAACACCAAAAATAATAAGTGCCCGCTTTGTGTTCTTCTTTCTGCCTCTTCTGCCTGAGTTTCCACTCCTGCGATTCGACATATCAAAAATCTCCTTATAATTTATGTTTTCCAATGTCCTATTTTGCCATAAAAACATAAATTATACAAGCAAAAGGTCATCAATAGGCATTCTTATTGATAAACCCATGAAAGATCGTTCCTATCAGAATTCTGACATCAAATTCCATAGTCCAGTTTTCAATATAATAAATATCGTACTCGATTCGCTTTCTAATAGAAGTGTCGCCTCTGTAGCCATTAATCTGTGCCCATCCGGTAAGTCCGGGGCGCACCTGATGCTTAACCATATAGCGGGGGATGTCCTGTCTGAACTTCTCAACAAACTGCGGGCGTTCCGGTCTTGGTCCTATCAGCGACATATCGCCAATCAGAATATTAAATAACTGCGGAAGCTCATCGATACTGTGCGATCTCAAAAATCTTCCGATAGGTGTAACCCTTGGATCATCCTTTGTTGTCCAGGCCTTCTTTTCGGATTTCTCAGACTGCATCTCCATGGTTCTGAATTTATACATCATAAATTTCTGACCGTGAAGCCCCACTCTCTCCTGTTTGAAAATTATCGGCCCCGGGCTTGAAAGCTTAACAGCTATAGCAGCTGCCAGCATAACCGGAGAAAAAATAATCATGCCGAAAAGAGCCCCAATAATATCGGTAACTCTCTTAACAAAAACATTAAATCCATTGGTAAGAGGTACATATCTTATATTGATAACAGGAAGTCCAAGGATATCTTCTGTATATGGATTACTTGGGAAAAGACTGGTGTAATCCGGAATAAACTTTGTATGTATTCCTGACTTTTCACAAATATCAACAAGATCCTCAAGTCTGTCATATCTGTCCAGCGGAAGCGTAATTGTTATTTCGTCGTACTCGTTTTCACGAATATAATCCGTAAGTTTGCTGATCTTAGCTATTACCTTTACTCCGTGATAGGTAGTTCCAAGCGGAACTACATCATCAAGTATTCCCGAAACAACATATCCCCACTGCGGATTATTATTTATTCTGCTGATGTAACCTTCAGCGGTTCTGGAATATCCTACAAGCAATATGTGTTTAAGGTTATAACCCTTTCGTCTGAAATATTTAAGGATCCTTCTCAAAAGCACCCTGGAAATACTCATCAGAAACACATTGATAACCGAGAACATCGCGATCATAGTTCTCGAGAAATCCGGTTGATTTATCATGTACAGTACAACGATAAATCCTATAAAACCAATCAAATTGGCCTTTAAGATATTATATAGTTCATGCCTTATCCTTGTCGCACGGCGGGGCATATACAGGTTCACCATATTGTACAGAACCATATATGCAGGCACCAAAAAATAGAGGGCAGTAAAGTATGTCCCCATTGAAAGGTAGCCTCCCTCCGGCTTCGAAATCGGTGATTCGAATTTCAAATAGAAAGCCAGCATATAGGAACAGGCTACAATAATGCCGTCCCCAACGACGTGCAGCATGTTCAGATTTTTCTGGTTGTCTTTTATCATATCTACAATATTTTATAACATTTCATAGTGAAAAACAAAAAGTCTTTGAAATTTTACTACATTTTAACCCACAAATCTACGGACAACGTTAATAAGAAGTTCCAGCTCCAAAACAACATAATTAAGCAGGTTCTTCTTTTTAAACAAGACCTTTCTGTTTTTTTCCTTGGAAATCTTTTTTAATCCTCCCAGAAGTCCCAGAAAATAAGCCTTTCCGAGACCTTTTTTTGAAAAATATATCTGTTTTACGATTATGCCCGCAAGTAAAAGCGGCAGATTTATCAGAATCTGCAGTGCAGGCATATTCTTGTATATCATATAAAGGTTATTAGCGGCTGTAAGTTCTTCCTTGAATTCGTTATATCTTGATCCGCTTGTTCCACTGCCGGCGTGATACACTACGGCAGTAGGCTCATAAAGATTCTTATAGCCGTATATTCTGGCTCTGTAACCGACATCCACATCCTCAAGATAGCAGAAATGCTCTTCGTCAAAGCCTCCTATCTCTGAAAAAATCGATTTTCTGTAGATGGCAGCTCCAGCACAGGCTGAAGTCACAGCAGCCCTTTTTGCATAGCTGCTGCCGTCCTTATCCCTTCCGGGTGAAAATGCCCAGCCAAGGGCACAGTACAGATCCCCGCTGTCGTCAATGTTATGCGGCTCTTTCATCTGCAACATCTTTGCACCTACAGAGAAAACCTTATCGTTTTTACTGATAGCTGAAAGCAGCCTTTCGGTCATTCTCTCTTCTGCTACAGTATCATTGTTAAGCAGCAGAACATATTCCGTTTCGGAAAGTTCTATTCCGACATTTACCGCATTCGCAAAACCTGTGTTTTCAGATAGCTCATGAATAGTTACATCCGGATAACAGCCGCTGTGTTTTTCCATAGATTTTCTCAGCGTTTTAATACCTTCATCGGTAGAGCCATTGTCCACAACTATTACCGGTGCTGTCATTGTCTGCTTTTTCAGACTTCTAAGGCAGGCATCAAGAAACCTGGCACCATTATAATTGGGTATAACTATTGTCACTTTATTATCTGCCAAAATTCATTCCTCTTATAACGATCAGATTGTTGTCTCGTAATTCGGATCCCAAAGCACTTTATATCCAAGCTGCCTTACAGCCTGTCCGAAACGAATACATTTGTCCCTCAGTTCCTCTTCAGTACCCAGCGAGGTAACATCTATAGCCTTCCCTTCCAGGGTCATATCATAGGGAATTCCGAATATCTGCTTATAAAGATCAAGCAGATCACTTCTTATCCTCATACATCTGATATCTACTGCATCCGTATCCTGCTCAAGAACTGCCAGATGCTGCAGCCCTCCGCTGAAGCCTCTCGGAAGATCCTTATATCTTACTTTTCCGTCTGCGCGGTAATTGCCGCCGATAAGAGTTCCGTTTTTATCCGTGATTCTTCCGCCAATTACTCCGATATCCTTTCTGGCTTCAAGAATGTCATCGTAACTGACACGATAAAACCCAACATGCTTAAGATGCGATACTGTTGCCTTAATTCCGCTGGCCCTCAGAAAGTCTCTTAAGGCCCTGGCACCGGCCTCATAGGCGTACATCTTACTCTGCGGATTACCTGAAGTAGAACCGTCATGGCTTCTCCAATGATAAAGCACTTTGGGAATATGAACTATCTGCTTTTCATAATCAGAGCTCCACATGATTCTTCCTACTGCTCTGAGGAACAGATCATAGTCCTGAGCACCGTCATATTCTCCTCTGAATCTGCAGGTGTGAATTACATCGGATCTTATTGTAGTAAAATGACAGATGTAATTATTTGACATAAAAAGATCGGGATTAAATTTCTTTTTCCTGTGATAGTCAAAAAACCTGGTCCCGTCAGCATTACACTTATCCTCATCAGAATAGATAAGTCTCGGATAATTCTTTATCGCAGCTATCGCAACCTCACAAAGAGCATCCTTTGTAAGGACATCATCGTGATCAAGCAGTGCCATATAATCTCCTCTTGACGCATCAAGAGCAGCATTTGAATTTTCAGATATTCCGGCGTTGGATTTAAGGCAGATATGCCTTATTCTGCCATCTACTCCGGAGTAACTCTCGATTATATCGGTTAAAGGATAAATAGCTTTACCCTTTGAGACCACCGGAGCCTCTGCAAGAATAAGCTCCCACTTTCCGTAGGTCTGATTCTTGACAGACTCTATCATTTCCTTAAAAAATCCTCTGTCAGTATTGTAACAGGGCACAAGAATACTTATTAAGGGAAGCATTCTTGATTTTTCGGCATTATTTAATAAAGCACGATACCACTTCCTCTGTTTCTCAAGTTCCTCCTCAGTGGGCTCTTTATATGAGTAATTCTCATCCCTCTGATTACGGAGTCTCTCCATGGCAGCGACAACCGCACTTCCTACGCCGTTTCTTCTCGCATATGATATTGTCTTTCTAATATTATTGATCATGCTAAGCTAAAGTATTTGATAAGAATAGGGCTGTCAGGCAAACTGACAGCCCTTTTTAACAAGTTTTCTTTTGTAATTAATCGATAAGAGCTTTAACAGCTGCTGTGAGTTCATCCTGCTTCTTAGCAGCATCCTCAAGGCTGGTACCCTTAACGCCCATATAGAACTTGATCTTAGGCTCTGTTCCGGAAGGACGTGCGCAGCACCATGAATCGTTATCCAGTGCAAAATAGAGTACGTTGGACTCCGGAAGACCGGTCTTACCCTTTTCTCCTGTCTGAGGGTTAACTGTCTCTCCTGTCTTGTAATCACGGAATTCCTCAACAGTCCATGCGCCGAAGTTCTTAGGCGGATTATTTCTGAGCTTATCCATAAGAGCAGCTATCTCCTTAGCGCCCTCAAGTCCCTTCATGGTAATGGAATACTGGCCTTCCTTGTAGTAGCCGTAATCCTCATACATATCAATCATAGCATCCCAAAGAGTCTGGTTGTTCTTCTTGCAGAACGCAGCTACTTCACAGAGCATCATAACGGCAACGATCGCATCCTTATCGCGTGCATGTGTTCCGGCAAGACAGCCATAGCTCTCCTCAAGGCCGAATACATAGTTGTATTCCTGATTATGCTCTTCAAACAATCTGATCTGCTCACCGATATACTTGAAGCCTGTGAGTACTTCGATGTAATGAAGACCGTATTTCTCAGCAACGCGTCTAGCCATGTTTGTTGTAACAATGGTTGTAACGAACGCAGGTCTCTCAGGCATAGTGCCTGTAGCCTTTCTCTCACGAAGGATATATTCTCCTATAAGCATTCCGGACATATTTCCTGTGAAAGGAACATATTCTCCGGTCTTTGTATCCTTGGCATATACACCAAGTCTGTCCGCATCGGGATCTGTTGCAAGAACGATGTCTGCATCCTTCTCTTTCGCAAGCTCAAGAGCAAGCTTGAATGCTTTGGGATCCTCGGGATTAGGATAATCAAGAGTTGTGAAATCAGGATCCGGAAGTTCCTGCTCAGGAACTATATACACATTCTTAAAGCCAAGCTCAGCAAGAACTCTCTTTACGGGAACAAGTCCTGTTCCGTGGAAAGGTGTATATACAACTGTAAGCTTCTCAGCCATCTCCTTGATAGCATCAAGGTGAATAATCTGCTTTTTAAGCTCTACCATGTACGCATCATCTATATCTTTTCCGATGATCTCATAAAGGCCTGCCTTCATGGCATCGTCCTTAGACATGGTCTTAACATCGTTGTAGTCGGTAATAGCTTTAACTTCTGAAATAATACCTGTATCATGAGGCGGAGTAACCTGAGCACCATCCTCCCAATAAGCCTTATATCCGTTGTATTCCGGCGGGTTGTGGCTGGCTGTTATCATAACGCCCGCAATACATCCAAGCTTTCTTAATGCAAATGAAAGCTCGGGAGTAGGTCTGAGCTCATCAAACACATAAGCCTTAATGCCGTTTGCTGCAAGGCATCTTGCCGTCTCGTCTGCGAATTCGGGTGAGAATCTGCGGCAGTCATAAGAAATAGCAACGCCTCTCTTTGCACCGTCAGCTCCACCGTTTTTCTTAATATAATTTGCGAGACCCTGTGTCGCTTTGCGGACAACATACTTGTTCATACGGTTTGTGCCTGCTCCGATGACACCTCTAAGACCACCGGTACCAAACTCAAGCTCCTGATAGAACCTGTCCTGAACCTCTTTCTCGTCATTTCTGATAGCCAATAACTCGTTTTTTGTATCCTCATCAAAGTAAGGATCGTTCAACCAATACTCAAGCTGTTTTGAAACTTCACTCATCTTTATCCTCCTTCAAATGTGAGGTTATCCCCTCAACATATTTAGTTAATCATTCCTAACTCCAAAAGTCAAATTATGCATCGCGCAAACTGCTGTAGCCTTCAACATTCAGAGAGAAATCGCTTCTGTCCAGAGAAAAATTTGGATTATAGTAAGGATCACCCTTATCAAGGACTTCCTTCCATTTTGCACGAAAATGCTCAGATTCCGCATCATATCTCTTTGCATTCTCGCCCTCCAGGTCAAGTCCTCTGGATGCGGATTCAAAATGATACATTTCCGCAAAAGGAGTAAATATATTGAGATATCCTTTTTCCCTCAGTTTAAGACAGAAATCCACGTCATTTAATGAAACTCTGAATCCCTCATCAAATCCGCCGACTTCATCGTATTTCGCCCTTGATACCATGAGGCAGGCACCTGTCACGGCAGATACGTTCTGTGCATAGCACAACCTTCCCATATATCCGAGGTTCATTCCCTCCTGTCCGTAATGGCAATGTCCGGCTGTTCTGTGAGCTCCGAGTCTCAGTACGATACCGGCGTGCTGAATCTTTCTATTGGGGAAATAGAGTTTTCCACCAACAGCTCCGACATCTGCACGCTGCGCGTACATGAGCAGTTCCTCCATCCAATTAACGGTAATAACCTGTGTATCATTATTTAGAAGCAGGATGTAATCACCTGTCGAATGCTTAACACCGTAATTCACTACCGCAGAATAATTAAACGGCGGCTTCGAACCGTCTTCATTCAGGTTATTCTTATCCTCATAGTAATCAACTATTTTAAGAACAGAGCTCATGGCTCCGTTTCTGAGCTCATCGTAATAGCTCTTTATTTCCTTTGAGGTACTTCCGTTCTCTACAACAATAATCTCATAATTGTCATAGGTCGATTTTTCATATATCGAATCCAGGCACCTCTTCAAATCCTCCATGTGCTCACAAGTGGGGATTATTATAGAAATCTTGGGCATGCCCTCAACTTCATAGGCGATCTTGAAAATCGTCTCAAACGCTCTGGTACTGGTTATCTTAAAGTGTTCATAACCATGTCTTCTAAGATGATCTGCCACAGCTCCTCTGGCTGCATCAATAGCATAGCTCTTGGCGCTGATGTCCGATGCCACACTACCCGCATGAGATCTCCAGTAATACAAGAGTCTGGGAATATGAACTATATGCTCTGCAGCGTCCGTAAGCCTCAAGATCATATCATGATCCTGACTTCCGTCGAATTTCGATCTGAAAAGTTCTGTGCCGTCAAGGAGTGATCTCTTGAATACACTAAAATGGCAGATATAATTATTTGCTCTCAGATTATCAGGCGCATAATCCGGCTTAAAGTGCATCGTTATCATGTGATCAATGCTCTTACCTGAAAAAGTGGCTTCATCACAGTAAAGATAGTCCGCATTCTCATCATTGATAGCTTTGACATAGTAATACAGAACTTCGGGATGAAGAATATCATCATGATCAAGAAGTCCTATGTACTCACCCGACGCAAGCTTAAGGCACTCATTTGTATTACCTGAAATTCCTGTATTCTTCTCAAGTCTGTGATAAAGAATACCGGCACCGTCGGCTTCTCCGTGCCCGGCTCTTTCGTCCTTCTGATATTCTTTGACAATCTCTTCTACATATACATGCTCTGCATCTGAGCCGTCAGCAAGGCAAAGCTGCCAGTTTGTATACGTCTGGTTAAGAACAGACTCTATCATATCCCTGAGGAAATTCTCGGGAGTGTTATAAAGAGGAACCAGAATACTGATAAGCGGCATCTTTTCAAATCTGGCATTTCTCTCTGTTGCAATTGTCTCCTCAGAAGGAAAGCTTTCGGTTCCATAGTGAACCTTCGCCTTACGCTCAATCTGCTTATATTTAAGCTTGGCAATAACTCCCCTTACTGATCCTGCGTTTTTCACGCGATCCTTCTGCCTTATAACGAAATGCATTACATTTCTTGCGGGAGTACTTGCCTTCCAGATTGGATTGGATTTAATCCTGTTAAGCTTAAACTCAAGCTCCTGATTCTTATCTTCAAGGTCAGCCACTCTCTGCGCAAGATCTGCACTTTTAAGCTTTTCTTTCTCATATGCTGTTTTAAAATCAAAATCTGTATTTTCAGTCATTATTTCACCTTAAGTAAATTGGGCACCCAGTTTATGAGTTTCAAACTACCCGTCTGGTCAAGGGCAGCCATTCCCACCTGATAATAACCAGGGTCAAGTTTCCCAGGAGCAATCCTCACCTTATAGCCGGTAAGGTCAACATCTATCTGATCCTGTAATCTCAGTTTAATATCCGGTCTGTACCAGGTATAAACAGGCATACTGTATACGACTGAAGATGCCGGTCTTGCACCTTCATCAGACCTCTCTACCTGCCTGAGAACAAGTCTTCTTTCAAAAAATGCATTATCTGAGCCGATTACAAAGCTATAGCCCTTAACAAAATATCCGTCTACCACATCGCCGTCTCTGACGCCGTACATCCAATTCTCCATGGTTCCGGCATACTCAACTCCGACTCTGAGGCAGGCATCCTCTCTGGCCTCGGCGAACCCATTCTCATGCACCTTGATATTATGGAAAGGAATATCAAGTACCGGAGTAAAGTCCTCACACGGAATTATGGCGCTTATGGTCTCATCATCAGTAAGGTACTGACTGTAAAAAGGATCATGGTTATAAAAACCGGGATGCCTTTTCATAAGTACCTCATACTCTGCAGCAAGGCGCTCCATCTTCTTCATATCAAGAGTATCAAGGCCTCTGCTCAGGGACTCATGATGATAGAGGCTTATGTGGTTGCAGCAGACATTATAATATCCCTTCTGGAATACGCTGTAGCAAAGATCCACATCATTAAAAGCAACCGGAAGTTCTTCCGGGAAGCCGCCAACCTCATTAAACTTCTCGCGGCTGAGCATCAGACATGCTCCCGTAGCTCCTATCAGATTATGAATCCCTCTGTTAAAGCCAAAGTAATGCGACTTCTGATCATGCATTTTCTGGAGCTTATGCACAGGGCCGAGTCTGACATTAGTAATTCCGGCATGCTGAATAAGATCGGAGTCCGGATAGAGGAGCTTAGCGCCCACAACTCCGACATGGCGAAGCTGTGCCTGAGAAAGCATCTCTCGCATCCACCCATCCTGCGTAGCCTCGATATCATCGTTAAGGAAAAGAAGATACTCGCCTCCCGACCTTGTCGCACCGCGGTTACACATATGAGAAAAATTAAATTCCTCTACTTTATATAAATATGAAATATTTGTTAATCCGTTTACTTTGTCAATTTGATTAATATATGAACCGTATCTTACACGATTATAAGCACTGCTGCCGTTGTCCACTATTACAATCTCATATTTAATATTCTTCTCATGAGTGGTATTAACAATGGATTTCATGCACTGATATAAAATTTCGGGATGATCCTTTGTCGGAATTATAATGCTGACCGTTGCCGGCTTCATCAGCATATGTCTTGAATTATGAAAACTTCTTCCGTAAAAAACATCCGTATCCGGATTTCTGTGGAACAGAATCTCTCCTATATGCCCTATCGGAAATTCCGTTCCCTGTCTCTTTCCGAATGCTCTCTCTTCTATGGCAAGCATACAGAAAAGAACGTCGGCCGAAAGCATGCTTGCTTCACGCCCCACCGCTTCGGGTGAATTCTTCTTTACTCCTGTCGTTCCGCCGAGCATTCTAAGAGCATTATCATACTCGGAAGCCGCTGCTTCATATGTATTTGCCCTGCATGCAAATACACTTCCGATATAAAATGCATTAAGATACGTATCCGGCGACCAGTCCGGCTTAAAATACGGATGACCGTATTTGCCTCTTCCGACCATCTCATCCTCATCGCCATACGCGACATTGATTTCCGGATGAGCCTGAAAGTATCGCCTGATATTCTCTACAGCATGTCCGGCAAGCCTTCCTTTGGGGCTCACGAAAATAAGGATCGTCTCAGCAGTAGCCGTTGGGTCTGCCTCTCTCCACACCTTAGTGTAGGAAACAACCTCCGTTACAAGCTGAAGTCTCCCCGTGACCTCATAAGCGCTCCCCCCTGATACATAAATGGGATGCTTCTCCTGCTTGTGCTCCCAGATGTTATAGGCATTTTTACATTCCTTAACTATACTCTGGTAGCCTCTTTTTCTGTTGTTGATAAGAAAATTCTTTGCAATCTCTTTCAGCATCTCTTACTGCCCTGTTCCGGGCTTCCCCTTATTTGGAAAGAAGTTTTTTCTTAATCTTTCGAAAAAATTCTCCCTTCTCCTCTTCGTTCTCATCAGTGGTAACTCTGAGTGAGTCCTCCAAAGCCACCGCTGTTTCCTTTGGAATAAGAGTTGTCATCATTGTTACCCTAAGATGGTTTTCCCTCTTTTTATCAACTCTGTTATCCGCAAAGCCAAATTCAATATTAGGATCATCTGTTCCGAATACAATACTGTCCTCGGATATCCAGGAGCCGTTCGGATGAATTGAGATGAAGGCCTCTCCCTCCTCGACCGAAACATCATTCCAGACAACCTGCTTTATCGTTACAATGCAACATGCAAATGCAGGATCAATTCTGATATTCTGCACATGATCGTTGCATTCGATATCAATTGTAACTTCATTGTGCTCATCATAGGTCTCATCAGGGAAAATGGAGTCATCTTCACTGTATCCGTCTCCCTCATCCACATATACCTGGATTTCCTCGGCACTTCTGGCCGTATCGCTGCTTCCGGCAAGTTCCTTCGGAACAATGGCAGTCCTTCCTATTGACTTCCACAATTCTACAGATGATTTTCTTCTACCGGTTACATACTTCTGGAAGTCCGCCTCCTCACTAAGAAGGCCCTTTATTTCCTCGTCAGTAAGTCCAATCTGTTCATACAGAGCCTTTACATCGAGCTTATCGCGGCTTCTGTCCTCAAGCATATATCCGTAAAGAGCTCTGAATGCCAACTCCTTAGGCGGAATGCATTTTCCGTAAGTCCACTCATAATCTATGATAGTCCAGATAGGTCCGTTAACAAGAATATTCGGGAAAATAAGATCATAATCCGTAACCGGATAATCAGGTCTGTAGCCGATTCTTCTCATATATTCTCTAAACAGAGCGTTAAAGGAATCCATATCATCCGATTCCAGACACGCGTCAAAAAGTGCTGTCAAAGGAATTCCGTTAACATATGAAAACATCGCACATCTCGACTTCTCATCAAGCTGGCAGTCATTGACCTCAAGGTCTCCGCCCCTGTATCTTTCACGAAGTGCATAGTATGCATCCTGCATACCGAAAATATGGTCCTCTGCTGCCTCGGTAAGAGGGTATTTCTTGATAAGCTTTCTTCCGAGCTTATCGATTGTAATATCAGTTCTTATCTTGAACTCATCGGCACGGTCGTTTGAATACTTGCAATAAACAGTATCGAAACCGGGTCCCAAAATTACTTCGAAGGAATTGGCAAATTCGCCATACATTCCATCATTTATAAGACACTCATATGCTCTTTTTTCATTAAACAAAAGGAGTCTGTCTCTATCGTAATTACGAACATTATCCTGCAATTCTCCGTATGCCGGGAGATATTTGTCTGAATGGAGAGATGTCATCAGTTTGTAGTCCGGATAAGGATAATAGAAATGATAATCCTTTATGCCGCACTTCTTGAAAATACGAATCAGACCATTTCTGGTAAAAGTTCTCGCTACAGAATCCTTGGAATAGCCCTCAATTCCGTCAAAGTATCCTCCGAGGTGATCCTCCGGTGCTCCGGCGAAATACTTAAGACCTATCCTGTTCTCGATGGCAATTACTATTCGTCCGTTCGCCTTAAGGTGCTTTTGAAGCATCGTAAGGAAGTTCTCATACGGATTCTCCGTTCCGATATAGCCCTGTCCATACTCAAACACACCAATAAGGAAAATAAAATCAAAATTGTCGGGAAGATCAGGCTCAATATCCCTGAAATTTCCTACATGAATGGTGACGTTGTCACATTCGGAATTTCTTGTGGCATTAATCTCACTTCTTCTTCTCGAAAGATCACAGGCGATAACCTCTCCTGCCTTCTCAGAAAGCATGCCGGTAATGGCACCGCATCCGGCACCTACCTCAAGAACCTTTTCCTTTCCTGTCATGGGAATCCACTCTACAATATTGCTTCTAAGCTCAGAGAGGTGATACAAAATAGGCCAACTTGCCTTCTTCTCGATTATTTCAGGATACTCTTCCTTCTTGTGTTTCCTGACTATATCGAAGATTTCCTTCTCAATCGGCCCGTCACTGTATAGATCCAGTCCGGCATAATGCTTGAAATTCAGTTTTACATTCCCAATAAATACTTCTTCCTGCATGTCTTATTCCTTTTTAGCATCGGTTACACTGACCGTCGATTCCATATCGACATATCCGACGGTGTTCTTATCGGAAACAACCGTGATATTCAGCGCATCATAAAGTCGGTGGTATACTACAAAATCATCCTGTTCAAATCCTGTTACCCCGAAGGAAACAAGATACTCCCCTCCCTGCAAAAGCATTCTCTGCGTGAAAGTGATCTCTTTTTCATCACCCTCATGAACAGGCTCCAGGAATGCTTTTTCAACCATAGAATTTGTTCCGGTAATCTCTATTCCCATAATGTTTTTTATGGTATAAGCGAATATCGGAGCACTAATGTCTCTGAGGAACTTAACCTTCATGTGTATGGTGAATTCTGTTCCTTTTATTACTGAATTTGTCCTAAGTCCCTTTGAATCGGTAGCATAGAACTCTGTAATCTTTGCTCCATTATTTCCGTATTCCAGAAGCTCGGGATTTTCCATCTCATTTTGCGCATCGGATTTTTCTTCCTTGGGCGCACTCTTTGCGGCATCGCCATTTTTAGCAGCATCTGCCTTTTTCCCTGCAGCCTCTCTTATGTCCTCATCCTCAAGAAGGGACTTAAAGTCATTTTCGGGAAGCGGATACTGTCCAACCAGTACCTGCTTATATATATCAATCATTTTCTTGGGTGTTCCCTCTCCGAGAATAACACCCTGGTTAAGAAGAACCGCTCTGTCACAATACCTGCTTATAGTCGAGAGGTCATGTGATACAAAGAGAATCGTCTTCCCCTGCTTTTTAAATTCCTCAAATTTGTGATAACACTTCGCCTGGAAAAATACATCGCCAACAGAAAGTGCCTCATCTACAATAAGTATCTCGGGATCGATGTTTATGGCAACGGCAAATGCAAGTCGCACAAACATACCGCTCGAATAGGTCTTAACAGGCTGATAAACATAATCACCAATATCGGCGAATTCCAAAATGGAATCCATTCTGGCTTTGATCTCTTCCTCTGAAAAGCCTATCATCATACCGTTAAGGAAAATGTTATCTATTCCGTTGTACTCCAGATTAAAACCGGCACCCAGCTCAAGAAGGGCTGAAATATGGCCATCCACTTCAACCGATCCGGAAGTAGGTGACAATACTCCTGTTATTATCTTAAGGATTGTCGATTTTCCCGAACCGTTAGTTCCGATAATTCCAATGGTCTCACCTTTTTTTACAGAGAGATTTACATGATTGAGAGCAAGGTGCTCCGTATAATCATTACCCTTTAGCAGACCAAGTGCATCCTTTAACCTGTCTGAGTTTTTACTATAAAGTTTATACATTTTAGTCAGGTCGGTAACCTGAATCGCTAAGTCTTTATCCATAAACCATACTTTCCCGGTATATTTCTCCAGCTATTCCATCAGAGCACATCCGCAAAATGCGTTTTGGTGCGCTTAAATATCAAAGAACCTATGCAGAACAGTGCCACTACAACTATCCAGAAATAAGTACTTGAATAAAAATGCTCAAAGAACCATTCATTACCATACATCGAATTTCTGTATCCGTTTACGATGTACGTCATGGGGTTAAGCTTTATTATCCACTTAAGATTGTCGGGAAGCATATTTATATCCCACAATATCGGAGTTGCCCACTGGCCGACCTGAAGAACTATAGCCAGAATCTGTGTGAGGTCTCTGAAAAATACCACTACAGCACAGGTTGTATAGCATATGGAAAGAACCAGTATAAATTCACATATCGCATAATAAATGATCTGGATTGTATAAATCGTAGGATAGTAGCCATACATGCATGAAATAGCAATCATTACCCCCGCGAAAAATACATGAATAAAAAGAGCGGCTATTATTTTTATCAGGGGCAGTATACTGATCTTGAACAAAACCTTTTTAACCAGATAGTTATACTCAAGAAGAGCGGTCGTTCCGTTCATCAGTGCTTCATTAAAGAAAAACCACGGCACCAGACCCGTCGTAAGAAACAAAACATAGGGCACATCGATCTCGCCTGCTGCCATTGGCTTTTGCTTGAATATTCTGTCAAACACAAACCAATACATCAAAACAGTGACCACCGGCTGCACCAGTGCCCACACAATGCCCATATACGAGCCGGCATATCTCTTTTTAAAATCATTTACCGCCAGTCTCCGGATCAGCTTCCTCGAATTATAAAGCTCCACCGGCAAAACCATGAGCTTATCGTACCAGGCGGTAACGAGTATCATCGACATTACGATAAGTATGCATGCGCATATCTTCTTAAGCATCTCGGTATGCTGATCCGCAAGCACATTGGTGTGCAAAACGATGATCAGCATCAGAGCAATTGCTATCGTATAGAAAATGCCCAGCCCCACCTGCTTGGGAAGCTCACTTATAAAAGGCAGTTTATCTGTCTTTTCCTTTGCCATTATTTAACTCCGCGGTCTTTTTTATAATCTGAAAGTGTACCCCACTTTGTATCCTTATCGGAAAGTGTAAGCTCTGACTCATCCTCATAGGGCCACTCTACACCGATTTCGGGATCCTTGAACAAAATACCGCCCTCGTCATCGGGGTGATAGAAATCTGTGCACTTGTATGCAAATTCAGCATAATCGGACATTACCATAAAACCATGTGCGAATCCCTTGGGAATAAAGAACTGTTTCTTGTTCTCAGCCGAAAGGACTACTCCGAACCACTTTCCAAAAGTTGCAGAGCCTTCACGAAGATCTACCGCAACATCAAAAACCTCTCCCTTTATTGCACGAACAAGTTTATCCTGAGGAAAGTTCTTCTGAAAATGAAGGCCTCTCAGTACTCCCTTTTTGGAAGCCGACTGGTTATCCTGTACAAACTCCATGGGGATACCGATTTTCTCAAAATCCCTCTTGGAATATGTCTCCATGAAGTATCCTCTCTCATCACCGAAAACCTGAGGAGTGATAACCTTAAGTCCTTCAATCTCACATGTCTCAACCTGTAACTGTCCCATTTTATATTTGATCCTCCAAACTATTAATCTACATTTCCGCCTGATATTTCCGGATCCGCATTGGCCGGTACCGGAACATTATCCACCACTACTACAACGGACGGACGTTGCTCGCTTTTATCAAAAAAATCTCCGGCAGTAAGAAAGCCCTTAAGATTATCGCCAATCTGCTCTCCGTATTCGGTAGTAGATACTGCTTCCTCCGCCTGTGTGGCAACAGCCTCCGATTCACCTTCTGAACCAATCAGTGAATTTATGCGGTCTCTGTTTGCAGCATAAACAACCACCCCGATGAGAACAATCGTGGTAATAATCGCCAATATAGACAATCTAAACGCCTTAGAGTCCATTTGCTACCTCAACAAGATATTTGCCGTAGTCAGTCTTCATCAAAGGCTCAGCAAGTTTAAGAAGCTGCTCCTTATTGATGAATCCTCTCTTATATGCAATCTCTTCTATGCAGGATACATAGAGTCCCTGTCTCTTCTGGAATGCACATACGAAATCAGCGGCATCAAGAAGAGAGTCATGATTACCCGTATCAAGCCATGCAAAGCCTCGGCCCATAGTCTCAACACGAAGAGTACCTCTGCGAAGATACTCATTGTTAACACTTGTAATTTCAATCTCTCCTCTGGCTGAAGGCTTAACATTTTTTGCTATTTCAATTACGTCATTATCATAGAAATAGAGTCCCGGAACCGCATAATTGCTCTTGGGATGCTCCGGTTTTTCCTCGATTGAAAGGGCTTTGCCGTTCTCATCAAACTCAACTACGCCGTATTCTCTGGGATCACGAACGTAATAACCGAAAATTGTCGCTCCCTTCTCTCTGGATGCCACTTCCCTCAGTAACTTGGAGAAGCTCTGGCCATAGAAAATATTATCTCCGAGAACCAGTGCTACACTGTCACTGCCAATAAACTCTGCGCCGATTATGAACGCATCGGCAAGACCTCTGGGCTCTTCCTGAACAGCATATGAAAATGACATCCCCAGCTGCTCTCCTGTTCCGAAAAGGTCCTCAAAAATCGGAAGATCTCTCGGAGTAGAAATAATAAGAACCTCGCGTATTCCCGCAAGCATAAGGGTAGATAGCGGGTAATAGATCATAGGTTTATCATAAACCGGCATGATCTGCTTTGAAATAGCTCTGGTAAGCGGATAAAGTCTTGTTCCGGAACCTCCGGCAAGTATAATTCCTTTCATAAAAGGCCTCCAAATCTGTATATTCAAAAACAATTTTTCTCAAGTAATATCACAGCTGTCTTTGATGTATGCAAAACTACATCACCCTATAATATAACATAAAAACGCCATTTATATCATGGGTTTATTATTAAATATATTATTTATCGTTTTTACGAATCGTATCAATTATAAACGGCGGTCTCTTTCTGGATTCTTCCAGTACTCTCCAAATGTATTCGCCGAGAATTCCGAGTGTCAGCATTATCATTCCGGATGCAAACAAAACCACGCACATCAGGGATGCATAACCCGCTATTGGAGTTCCGACGGTGAGCTTCTCATAGATTGCGCTTATAATGCCTACAAATGCAGCTATGGCGAAAATCACTCCGCAAATACTCATCATCCTGATCGGGAAATAGGAAAAGCTCATCATGGAATCCACCACAAGCTTAAATTTCTTTCCAAAAGTCCAGCGGGATTTGCCGACTGTCCTGTCCTTTCTGTGAAAGTATACCTTGGCGGACTTAAAGCCTATCCACATGACCTGAAGTGTAAGCGATGAGTTCTTTTCATCCATCATCTCCAGAACATTTATTGCCTGTCTGTCCAGAAGGTAGCAGTCACAGCCGCCCTGAGGCATATCCTTATTAATTGTCTTTCTCACAAGCCAGTAATACATTCCGGCAAAGAACTTCTTAACCGCACCTTCATCGCGTTCAGCTCTTATCGCAAGTACTACCTTATTCCCTTCCTTCCACTTTTCGTAGAGATCGAGAATAAGGGTTGAATCCTCCTGAAGATCTGCCTGCTTTGTAACGGCGCAGTCACCGGTACAAACAGATAATCCCGCAAGTATGGCCGCATGCTCACCAAAGTTTCTTGAGAGTCTCGTGCAGACAACATTCTCATCCTTCTCTGCGATCTTATTCATGATTTCCCAGGAGTTATCTCCGGATCCGTCATCCACAAAGACAAGTTCGTAATCTCCGAGTTTATCGAAGATTTTCTCCTTCATGTCATCGTAGAGCATCTCCAGGGTGTCTGAGTTGTAATAAACCGGAACGACAATTGATATTTTGCTCATCTTTTCTCCATTGCTCTTAAACGCAACAAGAGAGAGCCCGGTAAATAGCCTTACCAAAGCTCTCCTGTTATTGTAATGTCCTATCTTACGGATAATGTATTACAGCTTATCGCCATACATACTGTCATAATATTTCTGATAATTTCCGCTTGTTACATGCTCCATCCAGTCCTCGTTAGCAAAGAACCACTTGATGGTCTTTCTGATGCCTTCCTTGAACATCGTCTCAGGCTCCCAGCCGATCTCCTTCTTGATCTTATCGGGAGCGATAGCATAGCGGCGGTCGTGTCCCTTTCTGTCCTCAACATATGTAATGAGGTCATATGTAAGCTTCTCTTTTCTGGGATCTGAATCATCAAGAGACTCGCGAAGTACATCGATGATGGTCTGAACGATCTCAATGTTCTGCTTCTCATTGTGTCCGCCGATGTTGTAGGTCTCGAAAAGTCTGCCCTGTTCCTGAACCATATCGATTGCCTTGGCATGATCCTCAACATAGAGCCAGTCACGAACGTTCTTACCGTCGCCGTAAACGGGAAGTGCCTTACCCTCAAGAGCATTGTGAATCATAAGAGGTATAAGCTTCTCCGGGAACTGGAACGGTCCGTAGTTGTTGGAACAGTTGGTTATATTTGCAGGGAACTTATATGTGTCCATATAAGCCTTAACAAGCATATCTGAGCTTGCCTTACTTGCTGAGTAAGGGCTGTGAGGATCATAAGGTGTATCCTCATAGAAATAAGCGTTGGGATCCTCGGGAAGTGATCCGTAAACCTCATCGGTACTTACATGGAGGAATTTCTTTCCTTCCTTGAAGGAACCATCGGGAAGCTCCCATGCCTTCTTTGCTGCGTTAAGCATTGTAGCTGTTCCGAGAACGTTGGTCTCAACAAAGATCTCGGGATTAACGATTGAGCGGTCAACATGGCTCTCTGCTGCAAAATGAACAACTCTGTCGATGTCATTTTCCTCAAAAATCTTGTTGATGGCATCTCTGTCGCAGATATTTGCCTTAACAAATGTATAGTTGTCTCTTCCCTCGACATCCTTGAGGTTCTCAAGGTTACCTGCATAGGTAAGTACATCCACATTGATTATGCGGATCTCATTGTCATACTTCTTAAACATGTAGTGTATGTAGTTGGAACCGATGAATCCGGCACCACCTGTTACAAGATAAGTTCTCATTAAATATCCTCCAAAAAGAAAATCTTTATAAGTTATTTTGTATTCTAACTGTTTACATAAATTAATGCAAATTGCCGGGGAGATAAAATATTAAAATGCCGGCAAGTATAAGCGCCATTCCTATCAGTTTGTTTTTCGTAATCCCTTCCTTGAAGAAAATTCTGCTAAGGAACATGACCATGATATATCCGATAGGTTCTATTATTACGACATACATATAAGGCATATGTCCGTAGCAGATGATTGCCACAAACATCGATACCACCAGTAATCCATATCCTCCGATAACCAGTATATTCAGATACTGTCTGATAAAGTTCGGATACTCTGTTCCGGAGCTCTTTTTAAGAAGCATCTGTGATATTGAAGCTATCAGCTGTCCGCAAAGGGCAAGTGCAATAAAAGGAATCATGCCGCACCTCCTTTATTAGGAGAATTAAGTACAATTGTTCCTGCTATTACAAGCGCCACGCCTATAACCTTGAGGAGTGTCACTCCTTCATGAAAAAGGATTGTACTCCACAAAAGCGACCACAGAAGAGTCATTGCTTTATTTGCATAGGCTATCGACAATTCAAATCGCTTTAAAAGCTGCTGCCAGAGTATCGCATATATACCCAGAACAGCAAAATCCAGGAGATACAGTAATATAAACTCTTTTGATAAAAGCTTGTAGTTGGAAACAAGTTTACTTATAACCGTCGTCAGGGAATAAATGAAAACAGCTCCCTGAAGAACTATGATAGCCCGAATCTTATTTCCCATATATAGCCTCCGCGAAATGAGTGGCAATATGCTTGTTGGCATCCTTATTTACATGAATGTTATCAAGCAGATTCTCTGCACTGTTCCCCTCATCTATAGTCCCGTAATAGTTATCTATAAAGGAGACTCCGGTCTCACCACAGGTATCGATCATATGCTGAAGGTATGTGGTAAGCTTACCGTTACCGAAATCCACCCTGTCTCCGTTTTTAAGAAGTCCGTCTGCATCGTAGGCATAGCAGAAGGTAAAGGACATGCATACAATTCTGATAAAAGGATATTTTTCCTGAATCATTCTGATACCGGAATCCAATGCTCCCATGTAGGTTACAGGATCCATCTTATCTCCGGGATTCATACCGGGACGCAGCTTGATATAATCTGAAGCATCGTAGTAAATAACGAGAGTATCAACAGTATTCATATCAAGATCACTGAGCGCCTGAGCATGCTGCTCCAGTGTGATATCTCCCAAAGTCCAGGCTGCATCAAGAATTTCCTTCGTGCCATCCTGCGTTAATGCCTTTGCACAGTTATAAAAACTGAACTTATCCATGATGTCGCCCTGGCCATCAGCAGTTCCCAGTGCAACTGTACTTCCGCCAAATCCTGCATTTATCACAGTGCTTCCTGTACTTTTGGCAATCTGTTCACATACACCGTCTTCGGAAAGATCATAAGTAACGGAATCATTACCGAGTACAAGTATGGTCTCCCGGCCATCATCCTCATGCCCCTCTCTCTTATCGGAAGGCAGAAGAAAAATCTGATCAAGGATTTCTACATCATATTCCGAAGTATCCTCGTCGACCTGCTCAACATCTCTTCCTTTGTTCCACTTGATCAGTCTGAAAGATCCATAACCGATCAGTATAACGATGAGTCCGAGAATCACCAGATGTACCCATCCGGGTATTCCTCCACCGTTTCTGTTTCCTTTGTCCTCTGATCTGAAATCTGTCATAAAAAACCTCACTTACCTAAATAGATCCTAATCAGTATTCAGCAGAAAGCAACTCTTCAAAATCGAATTCCGCAATTATCCGCCGCATCTTTTGAAGTTCATCTCTGAACTCTTCAATGCTTCTGACTTCATGCGTTCCATCAGCAAAACACTCGGTCATATAGCGGTTTATTCTCGGATTATAATGCGTATAATCCGCATAGTTATTAAGGTCTGTCACTGTCTCCTCCATATTTTGAAAATAGAACAGACGCACATTATCATACTTCAAAAGTTCGTTTGCCGCAAACTCATATTGCTTCATCGTAGCTTCAAAATGATTTTCCGTGAGCACATTATTCCAGTAAAGAATGCTGTAAGGCGGGAAAAAAATATAAAAAACCGTATCCGGATTATTTTTTATAAATGGTAAAATATTTGTCTCCAGATTTTCTTTCGTCTGAGGTATCAGGAGATCAGCATCCATTTCATCGATAACAGCCTCCGGGGCCTCATAGCCGTGCATAACATACTGAATATTGTAGTAATCCTCCGTCCACCAGCTGGCGTAGACCTCGGACAGATTTGTTCCCTTTTTCTGGATAATCGGCTTGAGGATATACTCAAGAATCACATCCTTATTCCAGAGGTACTTCACATCATTTATGGGATTTTTGTCATAAAGGTACATCGGAAGCTCATACTTAATTTCATCCGTAGCCGCAGTCATAGTCGGTATATCAAGCCCTAAAAACACAGCCTTAACTGGATTCTTCTTCCTTGCTGGAGTATTTTTGTCAAATACAATACTTAAGATATTGTAATCATCTCGCGGATAAGCCCCGCTGTAGGAGAGCTTGAGCGTATTTAGTCCCATAAGCTCACCAAAATCATCCGTATGGAAATTAACAGTCATTGATGATCCTATTATACAGCTGTCATAATCCATCCTCTCCGCCATTCCTGGATTTTGGGAAAGCTGATTATCCACGATATAGGGAAATCCCTGGAGCGGCGCATGAAAATGGAAAAACGGATCAACATAAATTACTATCGCCGATACAAAAAAAAGCAGCACCAGTACCACCGCGCAAAAGCTGAATATGAAGTTTTTGGCATTTCTTTTACTCAAATTACATACCTCAAACTATCAGAAATTAATATACAAAAAGGTGCTGACACCGCCAAGGCTCAGGACTCCCCATACAAAAAGCACTCCGTAGAGCATTGATACGGCAAGGGATCCCACCCTTGAAGCATCCTCTTTTTTACATATAAAAGCTGCACTTTTCTCTGCTATTTTCCTCGCCGTATTGCCGCCAAAAATCATAATTGCAGAAAAAATCAGTATTATCCACATACAAATGTAATTACTCTTACTCCATCCGGGTATAGGTGTGATTTTAAACATATACCAGATTTCATCCATCATAAAGCATTCCGCAAACTTGATTGATATATGAAGACCTCTCCAGGCATCGATATTGACAATTTTGCCAAGAAGAGTAAGTGCCTCGGGTATATCTTTTGCCCTGAAAAAAACCCAGGCTGCTGTCACATATATAAAGGTAAGAGCTGTATTAATGGCATGTCTAACTCCTAAGGCCATTACATTTTTAGTCTTAGCAAGATCTTTTCCACTTTCATCTTTGGCATGCGCGGCTGCACGAAAAACCCTTAGAAGCACCATCAGCACGCCATGCATCATACCCCATATAACAAAATTCAGACCATATCCATGCCATATTCCGCTAACCAGGAATACTATCAGAATATTGATATAAGTCCTTGAAATTCCCTTCCTGCTGCCGCCCAGCGGTATGTAGACATATCTTGTAAAGAACTTCGTAAGTGAAATATGCCATCTGTCCCAAAACTCAGCTATATTTTCAGAGGTATACGGAGCATCAAAGTTTCTTGTGAGCTCCATTCCAATCATCCTGCAGATTCCTTCAGCCATATCACAGTACCCGCTGAAGTCAAAATACAGCTGGAAGGAATATGAAACCGCAACCAAAATGGCATCGAGCGCTGACATAGTCGTAACGCCGCCATAGCCAAAATCCACACCTTTTCCGAGCACCTGCGCAAGAAGCACCTTTTTGGCAAGTCCCATGGAAAACAGCATTATTCCGTATGTAAAATCCTCTGCTTTTAGCTTTTTTTTACTAAGATCCTTAAGGCCACCCATTACACTTTTATAATCGGCAATCGGGCCCTGAAGAATTTTAGGAAAAAAGAGAATATAGCACAGATAATCGACAGGATTGAAATCTGCTTTTATCTCCTTGCCCAGCTCAGCTATAAACATTATCTGAGAAAAGGTGTAGAAGCTCACCGCAACAGGCATTGCGCCGCCGCCAAAAAACTTAAAACCCGCAAGAAGCAGGGCATTACCTGTTATGGCAACAGCTTTTATTGCAGTCACAGAGCCATCTTTTTCTAAAACTACGCTTTTTATCTGTTTACATAATACACATGAGAATATCAGATTCCAGACAATGCTCAAAAGAAAGATACAGATAGAAAAAGCTCCGTATCCCACGAAGAAAAAGGCTGACATTACTATCAGCCATAGCTTCATCAGCGTATCCGCTCTCTCATTTTCAGATAAAAAACGCTGAATCCCCCATACTCCCAAAAGGAAGACGGGTAGAAATATGAAAATAAAGGAATATGAATTAAATGTCACTGAGCAATCTCCGGATCCTTATAGATATTGTATCCACCAACCATATTTACTAATTCCAGTCCCATATCCTCAAGTTTTACATCAATCTGTCTGTCTTTGTACATAACAATGTAATTGCACTGAGCCTGTCTCGTAGCCTCTAAAAGTTCCTCTGCATTGATAACTTCGGGTTTTTGAAAAGCTACGTAAACGGCATTGTAATAATCATTATGGATGACGTCACGTCCGTAAGGCATAAGAATATTCGTGTCATACTGCCTTACAAAATGGATAAACTCCTCCGGGAACACCGCTCTTACTCTGGGTTCTCCCTCCTCCGGACTTATCTCATCACATACATCGATAACAACCTGCGGAATGTGGTAAGCGTTTTCTGCATCCTTAACATACTCATTTTTATAAACCAGGCTTCCGCTAAGGATTATAAGTGCACTGACAACCACCAGTCCTATCCGCTTATGCTCCATAAATAATTTGCATCCTGCATAAGCTATTATCGCACTCATGGGAATAAGCCATAAAATTCTGTAATAAGTATCTCCACCATCCGGAATTTTTGCCACATATGCAATTCTGGTTACCGGAATAAAAAATCCCACTAAAATGATCAGAGGAGCCACGGCCATAACAAGCTTTTTCCTCATATCCTTTTCAGCAATAAGAAGATACAGCATTGAAGCTAAGAACAGCACAAGAAGATATCCATTACCGCCATACTGCTTGAATATAACCCAGGCCTCCATAAAAATTCCGTACATTTAGTCACCTCACTATAATGACGCATATATCAGCAGATAAATCCCTGTAGGTACTACTGACAGTATAGCCTTGGGAATTATCCTAAAATCTCTCGTATATATAAGAAGAAGCAGCGAAAAGAGTCCTGCCAGACCTGTCCCGAAAACAATACCCATGGAACTCATAATTCCCGCAACCATATTGAGAAGAAAAAGAAGTATCCATGCGCTGTTACGGACCACTCTTAATCCTCCTCCGGTCTCCTCATTCCATAAAAATCCCGGTTTTCTGCAGTCATCAAACATCCACAAAAACAGCCAGATGACAAACGGTAAAACAAAATTTGCCACCATGGATTTTCCCTGCCAGGTTCTCATCATAAGAAATGTCTCAGGAGTGTATATGGAAGTGTTGCCAAACATCGCCATAAGCGAAATAAAAATCATATAAACAGGCAAAATATCCTGCCTTCTTCCCATAAGAATACGTCCAATTTCCAAATAGATGAGATAAGTCATTGGAATTAAAACGAATGGCATTACCACGTGTGAAACAATAGTTGCGTGAATACCACTCATTTTTGCAATAAAAGCTATCCACATCGTAAATACAGCCAAAGCATGCCTGCTACCAAGTGGAGTAGAGATTCCTAAATAGGGATGAATTGTGTTCATGACATCAGCCTGCTGGGCGAGGACTGATTCCACAACGTAATAAGCATCATCACCATCAAAGGGTGCCTTTACAACAGCCATAACAAGCTGGAAAGCTACTAACAGTGCAAAAAGCCCCCAATATATCAGACTCTCTTTGGAATACTGGAACTTCATTACTCTGACATCAGTTCTGGGGCTTATCATTGCCTCCGGCTTCGCTCTCTGATCCCCCGGAAAAAACAAAAAGAAGATATTGGCTCCCTTTGTATAAGCTCTTTGAACATCCCATAGTCTTGCGGCAAATCCCACAACAGCAAGAAAAATTTCCACTCCCGCGTAGACTATACTGCATTTATGAAATGCCCCATATTGTATCTTAAGCATGCACCAGATTGCGATAACCTCAAAAACAGCAAAGGACAGAAGATATCCGCACAAAAAGGTAATGCCTATTGTTTTTTTGGTAAAGGGCAGGATTCTCTGAACTAAAAATCCCATACCCATCGGCACTATAAACAGCCACAATAATAGAGCCAGTGCGGATGTCACCCACATACTCAGTTAACCTCCTCCCTCAGCATAGCTTCAAGGTGTTCTGCAAAAATGTTAATTCCCGTGAGGTTCTCTCCGCCTCTGGGGATAATAAGATCAGCATATTTCTTACTGGGCTCAATAAACTGTTCATGCATAGGCTTAACGGTCTCTGCGTACTGTGTGAGTACCGATGATACGCTTCTTGCACGCTCAATAGTGTCCCTTCTGATTCGGCGCATAAGTCTCTCGTCAGCATCAGTGTCGACAAACACCTTAACATCCATAAGATCCCGCAGTTCCTTGTTCTCGAGGATAAGAATGCCCTCAAGAAGAATTACCGGCTTAGGTACAATATGTATTGTCTGATCTGAGCGGTTATGGATTGCATAATCATAAACCGGGATATCCACTGCTTCGCCGCTTTTGAGCTTTTGAACATCCCTGATAAGAAGCTCGGTATCAAAGGATGACGGGTGGTCATAGTTAAGTCTTGATCTCTCATCATAAGTAAGATCATTATGTGCCTTATAGTATGAATCATGGCTTATAACCACAATGTCATCACCGAATTTCTCTCTTATTCTGTTTACGATGGTGGTCTTTCCGGAAGCTGATCCTCCCGCGATTCCTACGATACATATTTTTTTCATTTTAAAACCTCACTATCTTTTATAACTTAAATAACGGACTCCTTATTCATCAATCTCATAGCTGTGAGAAGACTCGCAGTAGATATGTGAAAGGATTTCGCCGTTCTCATTATCATAGGTCATAATCTGAACATCATCCTTTAAATGCTCATCATCATAGAGAAAATTGGTATCCTCATCCGATGTAAGATACAACAGCCTGAATCTTTTTTCAACAGGAATGTAGGTCATCTCCCCCATAGCTGTCGACATATTCTCAAGCTGCTCATAATCAGCAGCTTCATACACATTACCGGAAGCCCTGTCTATGAGCATGAAATATTGCTGATGATTCCGCGAAGCCTCATATACCTTTTCAGTTCCAGTCAGATTTGAAATCAGATGAACAAACCACGGATCCTGAAGTGCGGGTGAATCCTCGTTTACATATACTATAGCGCTTGTTTTTCCAAGAGTAAGCATATTGAGCTGTGTTGTCAGAAGCCTCTGCCTGATCGATAAGGACCTGACCTCCTTGTTATAGGATTTACCCAGCTTATCCCAGTTCGAATAAGCTTCGTCTCCTCTGTGGTCGATAAGGTCAGCGTTTTCAGAAAGCCACCCTCCGATGTAGTCCGTGACCTTCTTTGCTCCGGTGGAAGATAAATGTCCCGGATCTGCAAGATCTGTCATCGGATCGATGATTCCGTCCATATTCAGCATATTGATGTAAGGAACACCATAGGTTGCAGCAATATCCGCAGCTGAATTGGCAGACTGAATATCCTGAACCTCTGCTGAAAACGGCAGATAGGTAAGAACAATTCCTATACCGTCCCTCTGGCATTCATCTATTATCTTCATAAGATATTCTTCACAGACAGTGTGCTCGGGAAGTCTCTCCTCAGGGTTATACTCAGTCATATCATTGGTATTCCACTCAAGCTCGTGCTTCATCTCAGCACCCATGAGCATATTGTACTCCCCGTCACCGGAAAGTTTCTGGAAATCCTTCTGTTCCAGTTCGCTCCATCTGTTGTGATATACGATAAAATCGAAAAGATACTGATACTGAATCTTTGGATCATGTACAAGGTCCTTCACAGCCGCGATCTTCAGCTTGCTGAGAGGATAAGCATCCATATTCAAATGAAGCTGACTTATAGCCGCCTGCCTGAATTCCTCCGGCGTCTCCTCATACATCTCATCTACATACTCATAATTTCTGTCCATCATAAAGCAGTCAACCACCACATACTTTGGCTTGCAGTAATCGAGCGCTCTTATGAGCTGCCAGTAGCTTTCCTTCAGAAGGCTTCCGTGACCGCCGAGGTTATAAGATGTAATCCCGTAATCCTCATACAGATCAATGGGATTTATGCCGTTTATAACATGAGATGACCCTATGAAAAGAACATCCAGATGATCTTTTTTTGCCTCTTCAAAGAAGCTCTTGTTCTTCATGTAGCTGGTTTTTCTCTCTGTAACAACCATCACAGCAAGCAGAACAGCTGCAAGCAAAACAAGAAAAACCGCTGTTTTTATTACAAGACTTACTTTTCTCTTCATGACATAATCCCTTAAAAGTTTTGATAAATGAATCCGGCGGCATCATAGCCCGGGCCCCAGATTCCACAGGTAACTATCAGAGTAACTGCTGCTATGTATATAAGCCATCTAAGCCATATTCCCTGCGTAGTTATCTTCTCAGCCACCTTTATTCCATGCTTATTTGCGATGTCCACACCTATAAGAAGGCCTATGGACATCAGGAGAAGCAAAACATTTGGTCTGTCCAGACCAAGCTCGTATATTGTCCCCTTGCTGATAAACCATGGTGCCGGCTTCCAGATATGAAGCACCATATAAAGTGCGGAAGCAAAATCCTGAACCCTGAAAAAGATCCAGGCGATGTTCACAAGCATAAATGTGATAAGCGTTTTTAAAAGTCTGTGAGAAAAACTGTTTCTTACCACATTAAAGGTATCACACAGGCGATCCCTAAGCGGTTTAAGTACGTGACCCAGAACCTGATAGATTCCGTGCAAAAGCCCCCAAATAGCAAAGGTATAGGTAGCACCGTGCCACAAACCGCTAAGCACGAAAACAATCAGTATGTTTATATACTTTCTGACAGTTCCCTTTCTGTTTCCTCCAAGAGGAATATACAGATAGTCCTTAAACCAGGAAGAAAGTGAGATATGCCATCTTCTCCAGAATTCCTGAACAGTTGCTGATGTATAGGGCGCATCGAAGTTTTTCATAAGATCAAATCCAAGCACCTTGGCACAGCCTATGGCGATATTGCTGTATCCGCCAAAATCGCAGTAAATCTCGAAGGTATAGAGTATGGATGCTATGAGCGTAGCAGTTCCCGCATACTTAACGGGGTCCGCATAGATGGAAGAGACAAGTATTGCACATCTGTCGGCTATAACCATTTTCATAAAATAGCCCCACATCATCTGCAAAAGTCCGTCTCTCATCCTGTCATAGCTGAAATTCTGGGGAGTTCTGAATTGTCTGAGCATATGTCCCGCTCTCTCGATAGGTCCCGAAGTAACCTGCGGAAAAAATGAGATGAACAGCGACAACAAAAGAAAGTTCTTCTCTGCATACAGATCCCCCCTGTAGACATCAACCAGGTATCCGATTGCCATAAACATGAAAAACGACATACCTGCTGCCGACAGGAAGGTTAATCCCGTATATTTTGACAGAGCAAGAACCAGAAGATTCGCACATATTACAACAGCTAATACAGCTTTTTTCTTTCCGCCCTCAAGCTTTTCTAACAGTCTTCCTCCCACATAGGTGGATACCGATGTGAAAAGAAGCACCGGAAATCCCCTGAGGTCAAGGGATAAATAGAAAGCCCAGCTTATAAGAAAGAGCCAGATATAACGCACTTTCTCGGGTATCAGAAAATAGATAAATGCCATCACGGGCAGAAATATTAAAAACTGTATTGAAATCAGCTGCATTATTTGACCTCATTACTATCATTTTATTTTTTGTCTCTTAAGAGACTGTAGTATTAACGGCCGATACTGTCCTTGTAATACCAGAAATCAAAATTGGTGATCGTAAAGTAAGGAAGATCCTCCACTTCCTTTCCTCGCACCTGCTCAATAAGATGAGCCAAAACGGCTGAATATATCTGTCTGCCCTTCTCGGTATAGTGAAGTCCGTCTGACAGATAATCCTCATAGGTCTCCATCTTAAGATCAAACTTGGACGCATACATTGAATCAAGGTAAGGGAAACCTGCAGAGTTTGCAAAATTACTTGCTGTATTCGCATACTCTTTAAGAGGTCCTATTCCCTTGCTGACAACATTGCTGTCTCCGATAAGCTGTCCGGAACTGTTGTACCATACGCAGTATGAGGGGCTGCAGATAATAAACTTCGCTTTGGGACTTATCTTCTGCAAGGTCTCAACACCCTCAGTAAGCGCACCGTTATAGGTGTGAATATCATTGTTGTTGCCGGGATTAAACAGGTCCTTACCGTTTATATAATCATTTGCTCCGTATTCAATAACATAAAGGTCAACATTTTCCGGTTTAACCTTCTGAAAATCTTCGTACATAGCATATGCACTAAGATAATCGGAAGGGCAAACTCCTGCAAGCGCATAGCAGATACCCACGAAGCAGGAATCGTTAAAGCTTGAAACATCAAGATAATCCTCTCTTCCAAGTGATGCTGAAGTTCCGCCTATCGCAAGGTTATAGAACTTAACATCCTTATCGAGAAGGCAGCAGGTGTATGCGGGAATCTCTGACGCTGTGCCTCTCGCGTTATCAAACTGACTGTCTCCCATGAAAACAATATCATAGTTTTTATCTTCCTCGACCGGAGTTTCTGTCGGGGTTTCTGCCTGCTGCTCGGGCTCCTCTGCAGCAGTCTGGTTTACCGGCTGTACCGGCTCCTCTACAGGAATCTCAGGCTCAACTATTTCTTCCGGAGCATAAGAAACCGCTTCTGTTGACGCATTTGATGCTGCATCGGGTTCTGCGGAAGCTGTATCTGCAGGATTTGCCTCCCCCGCATCGCCTGAACTTTCTTCTACAGATGATGCACTGTCCGCAGCGTCACTTGCAACTATAGATTCTTCCGTACCGGCCATGGAAGCCTGTTCGCCTCCCTCACTATTAGTTTTGGAAGGATCATCACAACCAAAAAGTGACGTACCAAGTATAATGGTAGTCATTAACATCGCTATTTTTCTTTTCATAATATTCCTCCTAATACAAAGCACCTCTCCCAAACCGGGTTCAGGAATTACGCATAAGGCGCTTCTTCTCTGAGTGGAGACTTATAAGTCTCATCTCAAATTCTCTTCTGTGATTTATGGTTAAGTTGTGTAATATCATCCCCGCAAACAATGATAATACCGCTGCGAGCATGACAAATCCGCAGACTATAAGTGTAGGAAACTTGGCAACAAGACCGGTTTCAAGGTATTCAGCAAATATCGGAATGAAAAATACAAGCGATACAACTGCCAGAATCAGTGAAACGATCGAAAAAAATCCCATGGGCTTATAGTCCCTGTAAAGTCGTGCAATTGTCATGAGAACTCTCATGCCATCGGAATATGTATTGAGTTTTGACTCTGATCCCGCAGGTCTGTCGCGGAATTCGATGATATAATTTTCAATCTGCATGTGGTTATTGACCGCATGTATTGTCATCTCGGTCTCAATCTCAAAACCGGTAGATAAAACAGGAAAGGTCTTTGCAAACTCATAGCTAAAAGCCCTGAATCCTGTCATAACATCTCTGATATCGCAATCGAAGAGGCGATTAATGCTTCCTCTTACCAGGCTGTTGCCAAAATTGTGAAAAGGTCTCTTATTCTCTGTAAAATATGTCGATGAAAGTCTGTCTCCGACTACCATATCGGCATTCTTTTCAAGTACAAGGCTGCACATACCCGGAGCGGCATCCATAGGATATGTGTCATCTCCGTCAACCATGACATAGCACTCAGCATCAATCTCGCGAAACATTCTTCTGATTACATTGCCCTTGCCCTGAACATACTCATGGCGAACAACCGCACCGTTTGCCTTGGCTATCTCCGATGTGCGGTCAGTGGAATTATTGTCGTATACATATATCACAGCATCCGGAAGCGCTGCCTTTGAGTCTTTTATTACTTTTTCTATCGTCTGTTCCTCGTTATAACAGGGAATCAGTACTGCGATCTTATCCATTCTTTCTTCACCTTTTTAGTTTTCTAATCCGTAGACATAAATTATATACGGAGATGAAGGATCCTCATAGGTTCCCTCGAGGTAAAGCCCCTTCTCCGAGGCATTGCCTATCTCTATTCTGGAGAAAATGTATTTACAATTAAGCTCCGAAAGAGCCTTCGTGTCTATATAAATATCCGTGTCAGTGACGCCGGTATAGCTCCTTGTAGCCATTACGATAGAATCATCCGTTCCGGAATAAAGATAACAGCGTGCACCCCAATCATCGAAATAGATTCTGGTATTCTCTTTTCTATCAAGCGCCGGGGCTATTACTTTTCGGAACTTCTCTTTATATTCCTGGGAATAAAAGCCAAGATAGCCATCCAGTGTAGATATCCCGTTATACTCAAGCACGGCCGGATGCATTCCGTAGGCAACCGCCCACTGACTTTCATCATAACCGATATCGCCTTTTATTTTATCAAAAAGCCGGCTGGAATAAAACTCTCTGTAGCTTAGCCTGTCTACCTCCTGCCCCGTCTTTATCCTGTATGCTGTGCCGTAGGCGGTGTCATATACATCATTGTAATGCTCTGAACAAAGCAGTATTACAAATACAGCTGCGATCGGTATCACTCTTGCCGCAATCCTGAAAACCACATTCTCTTTTCGTGCCATCCTTATGCATACAACAAACAAAGATGCATACCATATAAACGGGCTAAAGAAAATGGTTCTGTTAAACTGCCACCCTGTCAGCGGCGGGAGTAAAAAAGCTACAAAATTTCTCATTCCCTCGCTGTAATACAGGCCGTATATCAGGCTGTTAAACACAAGAAGAACCGCGAAGAGATTGTAGATATCATGCACCATACCCTTGAAATCCCTGCGAAGAATATATCTCACATTCAGGAAAATGAAGTAGACCGTGCATATCGGAAGAACCAGAAAACGGTGAGCGTCATCCGCGTGCATCATACCGCTTGTAAATACAGCCGCACACTCGCCCATTATCTGTGAAAATCCCATCGAAGCATCCTTCATGGTGCTTCTTATGGTCACTTCATCGGAAAAGAGCATCTCACCGAAAAGCCGGTATTCAAAGGCTACGAACCCAAGAGCAAGGATAACAAGCGCAAGGCAAAGCGGCAGTGAAAGCTTTCTGTCTGCTATCAGTCTCCATATAATTGCCAGTACCAGATATCCCAGAATAAACATTCCGAAATATGAAAAATATGATACTACCGGATACAGGAATAAAAGAATGAAATATTTTACGCAGGCACGGCTAAACCCCAGCCTGTATATTTTTCTCAAAAGATAAATAACCAGAGGTATTGAGGCAAAGGCTATACCAAAGGCCGGGAAAAGATTCAAAATCCCATAAGCAAAAGCACATATCCAGGCGATGTCACCGGGGTTTTCATTTTCCATCATATCCCCTGCAAGAAGCAGACAGGATACAATCGCTATCACTATTTTCAGTAAATATCCGAGAACATATGCGATATATGTGGGAAAGAGCATAAAAAGAACACTGTATAAGTAGAACTCACCTGGAAGGTTGTCTCTGCTTATTCCATTAAGAAATGGGACATTCGCGCCTTGAGCAAAGAATGTCCCTGTGTTTTTCATCATTTTATACTGGGCCACGAACAGGTCCAGATTGTCGGGTATAGCTATGTAGCTGTTCTCTCCTACTATCATAAACATAGCAAAAACAGCTATCATAAAAATGCTGATAAGGCAGATATACCACCTTGTTGCGATTTTAACGGTTATTGAACCCACAATTCCTCCAATCGCTGACTTAGTCTTCCTTTTTGAAAAGGCCCATTCTCTCATGTCCGCCGAGCATATTGGGATCTCTTCCCTCAAGAATAGCCTGAACAATTGTCATTCTGAAGCCTGCATCTATGAAATCGCAGTGCTTACAGAAAGGCTCATTCTGACGTCCCTCGGCAATTTTTCTTCTTACTGCCATGAATTCTTCCGAAGCCCAGCCATCTTTAAGACTTGTAGTCGAAAGATCTGCGTAATTGGTCACTTCATAGTTATCACAACAGCAAAGTCCAAGCTTTCCGTTGGGCATTATCCACATATCCGTGAAGGGAAGAAGACAGGTCTCCTTGATTACCTTCTCGGTTGCCTGCTTATTGGGAGCAGAACCTGCTCTGTTGGTAAGTACTTCTTCAAGATATCTCATCTGAATCTCTATCTCGAGGTCCTTAAACTCATCGGGATTAGCCTTAACGTACTCATAAACCTCTTGAATATTCTTATGAAGCTTGAACTCCATACTGTAGTTATTGATTATGAGCTGATTGATATAAGGCTTAATCTGCTTAACCTTATCAATATTAAGGATAAGTCCGTTCGTACTCATAAAGATGAAGCTGTCCGGAAGTTTCTCTCTTGCATATTTATGACGCTCAACAATCTTGGTATCAAGCCAGGGCTCGTTGTTACCATAGAGTGTAAGATGTCCCTTATAACCCCAGTCTGCGAGCTGATCGATTATGCTCTTGTAGAGATCGTCATCGATTTTGCAAAGAGGTCTCTTCTCAGCATGAACATTGGCAGTACAGAAAGCGCAGGTGGAATTACATCTGTTGATGGTCTCGATGTTAACCACGTTCGGCATCGGTACTTCTTTTGCATTCATGAAATAATCTATATAAGCCTGCTGCTGTTTGTGTCTCGTAGCAAACTGAAGTTTAAGATAAGCTTCGCTGGCAAGCATGGGAAAATGCTTCCTTGCGAACCATCCGAATTTACCCATAAAACTGTTAACCTTGATTGGCATTTTACTTCCTCCAAAATAATAACTACAACAGCGCTTATTATATCATAGGTAGTAATTTTTTCAACATAGCGTTTGACTTAGGGTGCTCATGTTCCCTATAATTAAGGCATTGGGGGATTTTTTCTAATTCTTTCTTGGGAGAAGTTTATGGGGACAGCTAATACGGTATCACTTATTATCTATCTGGGGATGATTGTTTTTGCTCTTTTTCTTCACACCAAAAACAATAAGAACTCTGCCTATCAGGTTTATGTATCAGATGTTATTTTCAATAAAGTATACACTGTCCTTTTGCCCACAGCTATCATTTTGATAGGTGCCGCTTTAAGACTTTACCGGCTTGCAGGCATTCCAGCAGGACTCCATCAGGACGAGGCTTCCATCGGATATGAGGCCTACATTCTCTCTGCCTTCGGACTTGACCGCGACGGCAACCCGTTTCCCATTTATCCCATAACCTATGGCTCAGGCGGCGGCAGCCCCCTTATGATCTACTTAAATGTTATTACCACTAAGCTTTTGGGCAGCAGTGCTCTTTCTCTTCGAATTCTTCCGGCTATCCTGGGAATAGCAACGCTTGTGGTTCTCTTTTTTCTTATCAGAATTCTCAGCAGGGAAACCCTTTTAAGTGAAAAAAGCGCCATACCGTTCCAGCGTGTAACAGGGGAATATTTGTGGCTTCCTCTCGTAAGTGTTGCCATAATGGCACTCGTTCCATGGCATGTAATGCTCTCAAGATGGAGCCTTGACTGTAATACCACGCCTTTCTTTGTCGTTTCTGCGCTCCTGCTATTTACACTCGGAGGGGCAAAAAAAGAACGCGGAACCATATTTTATGCACTTTCCGCAGTCGTTTATTCTCTTTGTCTGTACAGCTACGGGGCTGCAACCTTTGTCATCCCCCTTCACCTTATCATCATGTGCATTATCTGTGTAAAATCAGGAAGAATGACGATGTCTCAGGTAAAACTAGGTGTTGGTATTTTCCTCCTGGTATCCCTGCCTCTCCTTGTATTTTACGCAGTTAATTTCCTTAATCTTCCGGAAATCATTACTCCGATTTTTTCAATCACAAAGTTTACTGCGAAAAGGTCGATATTTGCTTCCGGAGCCGGTTTGTTTCCTGCTATTTTCGTTAATTTCATCACCATGATAAAAAATATGACTCTCGGTAATTCTTCCGAGCAAATACTAAGCTATATACCCGGATTTCCTCCGCTTCTGGCTTTTACTTTTCCAATGACAATTCTCGGAATAGTTATCAGCTTTATTCGTGCCAAGGGCGGTTCTTTTATGGACCTGATAATGAACAGCCTTTTTTATCCCTCATTTATCTTCGGTCTTTTCGTGGAAGAAGATATAACCCGGATGGTGCTAATCTTTATCCCGCTTGTTTTTTTCCTGGCTCGCGGTTTTGTATTTGTTGTGGATGAATTTGTCACTGTACAGAAAAGCTCCTACAAAAAACATATCAAGGCTCTGGCAGTAGCCGCAAAAGCCCTGCCTCCGGCTCTTTTCTTCATCGGTGCATTTTTGTTTGCACAGGTTTATTTCACAGATTATAACAACCTTAGTGCGGAAGCTTTTATGCCCGGCTACGGAGAAGCCTGCGCATATGCAGAGGATATTATTTCAAAGGAGGGCACGATTTTCTCAACCTATGAGCATGTTTCGGCGCCTTTCATGATTGCCCTTTATTACACAAAAACACCGCCGGAAGATTTCCTTCAGACGGTGCACTATAAAGATCCTCTTGCTGAATTCAGAATTGCCGATTCCTTCACCCATTTCAGATTCGGTCTCCCTGATGATATGAATGACAACCTTGCATTATATCTTGCGGAGGGCAGTGTTTTTATTCTTCATAAAACTCAGCTGCCGACTCTTGAAGAAATCCCCGGATATGATGCGGAAAGCATGGGCATTAAGGCTTTTGGTAACTTCTGTGTTATCTCCGCTTCGTCAAACCTGAAATAAAGGATATCGTATTTTTTATCCCATACGCTCCGAAAGGAAGAAGCGTTAGATAATACCTGATAATATATCTGGATGACCCCTCCCATATCTCATGGAACAGCATCCCACCGAAAACAAACAGTATCAGAAGAGCCTGAGGTAAATCAAGGCTCTTTTTTCGTATGGTCGCAAAGCAATAGATGCACACACCGAAATATACCAGAAAATGAGCTACATCCATTACTGCCTGAAAAATCTTAGACCAGGTGCCATAAACAAGAGAATGGGCAAACGCTGACTTCGACTCTGAATGTCTCATGGACAGCTCATAATTTCTAAGAGAAATATGTGTGGGATCCGCCCACTGGGTAAGGAGCTTTCTTACATAGAATTTAACTGCATGTAGAGGTCTTTCCCTGAATTCGGAGAGTCTTTCATCTATTGCTGCCTTAGCCTTTTCTCCGGTGAGTTCGGGGTCATAGTCAGCTTCAGCGTAGGTATTCCAGTTAAATCCGTTATACCATCCCCACTCTCCTTCTCCCTCCTGCATCGCCATGGCAAAATAGGTTGAACTGGGAACGCCATCAGGATATTCAGAAAGTCCGGCCTTTTTCGCATATACATTTCCTATAAGCTTCAGCGGACAAAGAGCCATGACCACAAGAAGAATGATAAAAGCAGCGCTCATGACGCATCTTCCCCTGAACTTATCAGCCTTAGTCAGAGCACCCTGAAGCAGATCTGCCACAAGGAGAATAGCCATCGCAATAAGCGCTATATAAAGATTTGTTTTTAAAAGGCACCCAAACCCCAGAAACAATGCCGCAAACAGTTCATCCTTTATCTCATGCTTTTTCAGATAACATATCTCAAAGTACAATGCCAGAATTCCGGGTGCTACTGACCAGATGTCGTTGTATACATAAGTGACATAAGAATACAGGAAAAACATCAGAAGCGATAAAAGATCAAGCACCTCGCAGATTCCATCATCTTCGAAAAGTTCACGGGTTATTTTGTGTAAAAAAATAACGCTCACTAGTATCGCCGCCAGATTGATTATCTGAAACACAAGATAATTACTTGGTCCGAAGACGTCAGCTAATATCTGCCCGATCGCCACGTAACCAATCTGAAACGGATACACAAACATGTAGCCGCCCTTTTCAAGGCTGCTGTAATCCCCGGCATTGAATGCGTTTATTATTTTATCCAGAGTAAGGCCGTCCGTTACCGCCACCGCATCCGAAGTAAAAATGATCACAAGGCACAAAAGTGCTTCTGCGATAAGAACGATCGAAAAAAGAACTTTTTTATGCGTTTTGGTAAGGAAATAAGCTGCCAAAAGAAACAAAGCAGCGCCTACTATCAGAATCAGATAATTCTGTGCGCCAAATCTCGGAAGGTCCGCTCCCTGATCAGTGTCGTAATATATAGTGGTAACGGAGCTCGCTGCAAGAATTAGCAGACAAAGCGCAGTAAACGGCACAAAAAATACCATTGCAAGTTTTCTTAAAGCCTTATGCACGATGACCTCCAATTCTCTTTATAAGGTCAAATGCCACTATGGCATAAACAACGATCTGAACTGCAGATATTACTGTAATCGGTAATGTTTCCTGCTTGAACAAAACCATAATATATACAAGCGTGGAATTGAGATTCATCAGTGCGGCAGCCCACAGCTTTTGTCTCTCCAATGTAAGACAAATCGCAGTCATCAGAAGTACAACGGCATAATCGTATCTTTCGTGCATTCCCGGCAGGAACATACAGCAGGTCCATGCCATGAAAACACCGAAATATAGAACATTTTGCTTCTTTCCAAGAAATTCCGCATGTTTTAGTACGTAAACAGCCATAACTCCAAGAACCACTACAGCCATAATAACAGCGGGGAGCGTTAATATCTCATCGAAATTATCAAGTCCGAAGTTATAGAAATTGGGATAATAGGACACCATACCGTATCCTTCAGTCGAAACCTCCTGAGTCTGAGAAAGGTAGGCAAGATAAGTTGCTTTAAGCCCTCTCCTGCAGAGAACGCAGGGAAGTCCCAATATCAAATACATAACAGGTATCCAGAAGAACTCCAGAATACTGTATTTTTTCTTTGAAAAATAGAGCACCATAAAAAGCGGCACAAAGAAGATTGCCTGAAGTTTAAATCCAAAGGAAAGCGCAAGAAAAATAAAAGCTGTCCTGTAATTATCCTTCAAAAGATAATACAGCGATATAACAAGGAATACTACGTAGATGGCATCGCACTGCTTCCACAGAGCCCCGTTCCAGACAACAAAGGGCAAAAACAGCGTAAGCACCGCGCCAAAGGAAGCCTGTAAGGGAACTTTATCTTCTGTAATTCCCCTCTCCGCCAGGATAAGGATAAGAATTTTCCGTACAAAAAAGGCACTTACAAACTCTGCGATCATTGAGAAAACAGCCAGTGGAATATAGGGCTCACAGGGAAAAAGCGAGCAGATAGCATACATGACGTTATAAGGCACATAGTAATCACCTATATCCTTGGACAGTCCGCCAAAAAAGCCATACTCTCTGTATGCCTGAACCCAGGGAAGGTAGTAACTCTCGTAATCCGGAGAGAGTGTTGTTTCCGGTATCATTTTTACTCTTATCAAAACTGCCAGAAGCAATAAAACGCAGAGTGCAAGCTTATCGAGATTATCGTTAACAAAAGCAATAAGCCACCTGTCAAATCCCGTCACCCCGGCCTTTATTTCCTTTTTATTGCCATTATCTCTTGCGTTTGTACTCAAGAAAACCTCCCAGTGCATTGAAAATCATTGTTTCAATGTAACTTTGTTTTTATGATAATATTCTGCGACAGCTTTGTTAAGCCAGTCTTTTTCATCTTCCGTTATGTCCGAAAAGAAAAGGAGCGTGGGATGAACCGAGTAAGGTGAAATCTCTGCGTCCTTAATTTTTCCATCTTTTAAAACCGTGAGCCTATCGTTAAACTCAGCCTTGTAGGTCGCTGCATCATGCGATGCGATATCTCTGACTGCAGCCGTCCCGGTATATAGATTTATCTCAGGCTTTAACGCAATAGCAGATGCCGCGATAAATCCTGCACCGACAAAAACTATAACCTTTGAAGCGTGTTCTCCAAGAAAGGCATCCTGAAGAAGGTCTCCGGGTTTTCTCTTTGATAAGGCATCGTCATCAAGGAGTTTTGCAGGTTTAATCACATATCTAATCCATCCACAGATATATCCGATGATCAATATCAGCAGGAGCATCCCCTGCATATAGAAAAGCGCCTGAATTCTTCCGGCCTCTATACTTCCCGTTGCATAGATTGGTGGTGTAATTTCTGCCGCTGTCAGCAAGAAGCAGAATGAAGCAAAAAGAACAGGATGATCAAATCCATAAAACCGCTTGATTCTTCCCGTTGCCTTCCACAGAAGGGGTATAAGAAGTGCCAGAAGTACAATCACCGGCCAGGTAAGCCATTTTCCAAGCATCGCATCAAATGTGTAGTAGATTGCCATAAGAATTGCTTTTATGGGATTATACGCAGCTGCAGAAGATCTCTTAGCATTTCCCGGTGCTATCATTGCCAGGATCAGCCCTATTAGCATGCATATAGCAGGAGAAACAACTCTTCTGAATCCGGAAAATCGCTCCGCAATACGTACCACAAGCTTTTTCCTGTATTCAATCTGCTTCTCCAGCGAAGCCTTTCCAGAACACATCGATACCACTGATATTATTAAAATACATACTGATATTATTCCGAGGCTCAGTGAAGTCATATAGTTGGCTCCGCCAAGCAAAAAACCAAGGATAGATAAAAGGACAATCTTGTAGCTCTTATAATACTCGGCATTTGCGATTTTCATAAGAAATCCCAGCCACAAAAGCCCAAGACCAAACATAAAAAGATAGTTTATCGCACCACTGTACCAGAAAAGGCTCTCCACTCTGCTCATTCCGGCAGGCATGCACTGTATCAGAATAAAATAGATAACACCGGTTATGCATCCGGTGAGGTGCTTTTCCACTCTGAGAACATTGTGCAAAAGCTGCCGAAGGAAATAGCAAAGCCCTACGGTAAACATCAAAAGAACAATCCATGTTCCGAGAAAATAAAGCTTCTCTCCGAATACATGAGGTGCCAGAGCCGTGAGCGCATCACTGAAATACACTCCGGTCCAATTCAGGTAATACCATACTCCCATATATACAGCTTCAAATACCGCCGCAAAAATGCCGCCGGAGACAAAGGCTTCATGGACTTCATAGGCCATACTGAAATCGTCTGCAGAAGGCACATTATAAAGCGAAACAAAAAGTATGGGGAGAACGGCTATAACATTTATCAAAAACAGAATAATTCTAAGGCTTTTTACCTTTATATTCTTTTTCATGTATCGGCTCCGGTTTACTCAAAGGAATTTATGCAGTCTATTACATAGGTCTGTTCTTCATCAGTCATCCCGGCATAAATGGGAAGCGAAAGAACTTCATTGGCATAGCTTTCCGTTATGGGAAGAGCACCTTCCCTTATTCCCAGGTATGAATACGCTTCCGAAAGATGCGGCGGAATGGGATAATGAATAATGGTTGTTATGTTATTATCCTTCAGATATTCCATGAATTCATCCCTGCGATCCTTAATTCTGATCACATACTGATGCCATACGCTGGTGGCTCCGTCTGCCACCTGAGGCTTAATAACAAGGGGATTGGTAATACCCTCAGCATATTTCCGAGAGATTTGATAGCGTTCGTTATTTATCTCTTCTATATACTTGAGTCTGACCCTTAAGAGTCCCGCCTGCATTTCATCCAGTCTTGAATTGGCACCAACCACCATATTGTGGTAGCGCTTCTCACTGCCGTAATTGCGGTAGATTTTCATGAGTCTTGCAAGTTCCGGATCATTTGTAGTGATAGCCCCGGCATCTCCGAAGGCACCCATGTTTTTGGACGGGTAAAATGAAAAGCATCCGATATCTCCGAAGCTTCCCGTCATCTTACCATCAAAAAGAGCTCCGTGGGACTGCGCGCAGTCCTCTACAAGTCTCAAATTGTACTTTTTGCAAAGAGCAGTAATCTTGTCCATTTTCGCAGCCTGTCCGTAGAGATGAACCACAAGAATAGCCTTGGTTTTGTCAGTTATCTTCTCTTCGATCTTAGAGACATCTATCTGATAATACTCATCAGGTTCAACAAAAACGGGTGTTGCGTTATTAATGGTTATTCCCATAACGCTTGCTATGTATGTATTCCCCTGAACAATAACTTCGTCGCCCTCGCCGATTCCCAGCACCTTAAACGCCAGCCAAAGTGCATCAAGGCCACTGGCAAGGCCCACGCTGTACTTTGTCCCGACATAGGAAGCAAATTCCTCCTCAAAGCTCTCCACTTCCTTGCCGAGAATATACCAGCCCGAGCGAAGAACCTCCAGAGCCTTTGCCTCATATTCATCCTGATGTCTTAAGAAGCCGCGATCCATACGGCTTTGCATTATATTATCCATTTAGTTGTCTCTTCTTTTTACGTATCCTGCATACCAGTCAACAAAACGGTGGATACCTTCCTTAAGGGGCATGTCGGGTTTGAAATCGAAGTCGTTCATGAGGTCGTCTACATCAGCAAAAGTAGCTTCCACATCTCCTGCTTGCATTGGAAGAAGCTCTCTATGAGCCTCAAAATCAAAGTCCTTTGGTAGGAGGTCATGTGCAACAAGTTCCTGCTGAAGATAATCCACGAAGTCCATGAGGTTTTCGGGATTGTGGTTACCGATATTGTATACTTTGTAGCGGTTGCCCTTTTCATCCTCATCGGGTTTGTGCTGCATTACATTCACAACGCCTGTTACGATATCATCGACATAGGTGAAGTCACGTCTGCAGTTACCATAGTTGAAGATCTGAATTGTATCGCCTCTGAGGAGCTTATCCGCAAAGAGGAAAAGTGCCATATCAGGTCTTCCCATGGGACCGTATACAGTAAAGAAACGAAGGCCTGTAGTAGCCATGTCATAGAGATTACTGTAGGAATATGCAAAGAGCTCATTGGATTTCTTGGTAGCAGCGTAAAGTGACAGCGGATGATCCACCTGATCCTTGGTGCTGAACGGAAGCTTTGTGTTTCCGCCGTATACGCTTGAACTTGATGCATAAACAAGATGCTCAACCTTGGGGTTGGAGTGTCTGCATGCTTCAAGAATGTTGTAGAAGCCGATAACATTTGCTTCGATATAAGCACCGGGATTCTCGATTGAATATCTGACTCCGGCCTGAGCAGCAAGGTTTACAACAACTGCAGGCTTATACTTTGCAAATACCTCATCCACAGCTGCTTTGTCAGCAATATCGCCCTTTACAAAAATGAAGTCTTCATATTTTGAAAGCTTCTCAAGTCTCTCTTCCTTAAGACGAACATCGTAGTAATCATTAACATTGTCGTATCCGACAACCTTTATATCTTTAAATTCATCAAGTAGTCTTGCGGCAAGATGAGAGCCGATAAATCCGGCAGCACCTGTGATAAGAACTGTTTTGCCATCTAACTTAACATTTTTTTCTTTCATTACTAAAAACTCTCCTTAAAATGATATAATAACATGATAGTGAAAAAAGTCCCGGAGGTCAATTTATGGGCAGAACAAAGCTTGCTGCCAAAAACATAACATTCGGATACGTAGGACAGCTGGCAACAGCGCTAATGTCCTTCATTCTGCGTACCATTTTCATTCATCGACTGGCCGAGACTCTTCTTGGTGTCAATGCACTCTATAGCAATATCCTATCACTTTTGTCAATGGCTGAGCTCGGCATAGGGACCGCTCTTAATTTCAGCCTGTATGCTCCCGTTGCCAAAAAGGACATAGAGAAGGTAAAGTCCTACATGCAGATGTACCGCAAGGCATATCACACTATAGCCATTGTAGTGGCTGTGATCGGTCTTTCGCTCACACCTTTTCTTAAGTATCTCACCAAAAATCCCGGAGATATCACGCCCCGCGACCTTACATTATATTATCTCATCTTTCTGTTTAATACGGTAAGCACTTACTTTGTATCCTATAAGTACAGCCTTGTTAATGCCGAGCAGAAAAACTACATACAGACCAATATTATTACTATAACGAAGATAATTACCGTATTTTTCCAGATAATTGTCCTCCTTGTTATTCCGAATTTCTACCTGTACCTGCTGACCGATGCTGCTGTTCAGCTTATCCAGAAGATATTCGTCAACAGCTATTTGAATAAACTCTATCCATATCTTGCAGATAAGGACGTAACTCCCCTCTCCAGGGATGAACACGATGAAGTATGGAAAAAGACCAAAGCTCTCGTTATGCACAAGGTGGGCGATGTAGCAAGACTTCAGACTGATACTCTGATAATTTCTTCTTTCATTGAAGTCAAAGTGGCAGGTTATGTCGACAATTACACAATGGTAATAAGTACCATCTCCAATTTCGTCAACATAATTTTCAACTCGGTTATTTCCGGATTCGGCAACCTGATCGCCACTGAATCAAAGGAGAAACAATACAAAACCTTTAAGGTTTATCGCTTCTTTGCATCCTGGGTTTACGGTTTTTCAGCCTGCGGCTTTTTTATAATGATTCAGCCCCTTATATATCTGTGGATCGTAAGGAACAAGGGGCCGGAATGGATGCTCAGCTCCATTGCCGTTTATTTTCTTTTGACAGACTACTATTTCAAAGGCGACAGAATTGTTCTTTCAAATTATAAGACAGCTGCCGGTGTTTTCGAGCAGGACAAGTACCTTGCTCTGATTCAGGGCTTTGTAAATCTTGTAATATCCATAGTGCTTGTTCAAAAGATTGGTCTTACGGGTATATATGTCGGAACAGTCGTATCGGGACTTATAGCCAATATTACGAAGCCTATTATTATTTACCGCGTATGCTTTGATAAAAGTTCACTGTCCTACTTTATGGACAGCCTGAAGTATATACTGACAGAAGTCTCGATTATTGCGGTCCTTTATCTTTTGAGCACAGTTGTTCTTAAAAACATAACCATCCTGTCTTTTGCTCTTATGATAATTATCGTTACCGTAGTATTTAATGGTGTATTTTGGATCATCTATCACAAGACCGAGGAATATGAATATCTAAAAGGCATAGTATTGAGAAAGCTGGGGAAGGCATGAATAAGGAAACATTTGAACAGATAATCAAAGTAACCGAAAATGATTTGAAAAATATAAATAATTACTCGGCAAAGGACGCTTTAAAAGATGCCGCAAAAAAGGCACTAAAAAGAGCCACTACCAACAGAGATCCCATGTTCTGGCCCGCAGGGCTTTTGCTGCTCGGCTTGTCCGAGGCTGCTTTTTCTCCGTCCGGGAATGCTTCATCTCTTATTGACAAGGCATCCAGAGATGAAATTGCTCAATGCATAGGCTCCTACCTGGATAAATGGATAAAAGACGGTGAAGAAGTATCCTTTGTTGACGACTCTCTCGCCGGTCTAGCTCTTATCAGCATCTATGAAAATACCGGCGAAAGGCGTTACCATCACGGGGCTGTGAAAATAGCCAATTATCTGGCTCAGTGTCCCAAAAACAGCGAAGAAAGCATCATCTACAATCCCTCAAAAGGAAATGACCTTATATATGCGGATGGTGCAGGGCAGAGTGCAATGTATCTCTCCCGCTATGCCTCAGTTTTTCATAAAAAAAATGCCATGGCTCTGGCAGCAAAACAACTCCTGAATTTTCACGAAAAAGGACTTGATGCAAGATCCGGTCTTCCCTATCACGCATTCTCTCTGGAAAAGGATATGAAGCATGGAATCATCGGGTGGGGCAGAGCTGTAGGCTGGCTTATGATGGGATATTCCGAGCTGCTTGCCGGTCTTGAACGCGAATACAACGAAGGAAACGATACCTCGGGAGAATCCCTCTTAAAGAACACTGCCGACAAGATCATGTCACAATATTATACCCTCATGAAAACTGTCATCTCCTACCAGAGACCCGACGGAGGATTTTCCTGGCTTCTTCCCGCAACAGAGGGCGAACCCGATACCTCCGCTACAGCCATGATAGCTTATTCCATGGCAGTCTGGATGAGGAGCGGCGCTTTTCACGCTCACGCCAAGGATCTTGCTGAGGACGTAAAAAAAGCCGTTTCCGGCGCAGGAGATTTTCTCCTTGCAAAAACCGATAACGGCTCTGTATTACATGCTCTTAGCGGCTGTGAGGACATCGCTGTTCACAGGCAGATCTACGATCATTTCCCCTGGGGTCAGGGAAGCACACTAGCTCTTCTTAGCATAATATAACTACACTATAGCGGGCGGGAGCTCATCAGTAGCAGTCAGATAGAACTGCTCCACTCTTATTCCTGCCGAAAGCGCAAAGTATCTAAGCGTATGCCTTCCGCCTCGCAGTTTTACATCCATTAGAGGAACCCATCTCCAGATATTCTCTGCAGAAAAACGCCAGATGGACTGTCCGCTGTATAAGTCTCTCTCGGAATAAATCTTATCATCCACGCCTATCGTGAAATGTGACTTTTCCTCATCCCACATGAGAAACTTTCCCCATATCCTATAGGTACCGCCTCTGGTTTCAATATTGTAATGAAGAGATGGCGCCTTTTTAATTGCGCTCGTTCCTCCCCAGCTTGTGCCATGATAGCCTTCAAGTGCTTTTTCATCCCTGATATACATGGCAAGTCCGCTCTCTCCGTGCGAAGGAGCATTACAATAATCCCATCCGCCCTCAGTGTAAGCGGCCTTAGACTGTGCCAGGGCTGCAGCTGCTTCAATGAATATTCTTCCGTCCTTTTCAACTGCTGTGTGTTCACCCGTAGCCACTATCTCACCTGCGGCAACAGGAGCTCCGTAATGGGAGAGGAATTCCATATGTTCACCCATTTCAAGGCAGTTGCCCTTCTGCTTTCTGAAAGCATAATAGACCGGTCGTGGCGGAAGCTCGTAGGCCTCTTTTCCATAGAAATCCCAGCAGAAACCCGCGGCATCAAAACTAAGCGGCAACCTCAAATCTCCGCCTCTTATACCAAGCGTGTTCTCCTGTCTTTCTCTTGTATAGATAACAAATCTCGAGAAGGAAAAATATCTGTCTACCGCATGGAAAATAATTCTGTGCGATCCGGGTTTTATATTCGGAAGACGCAGATAAAGCTTATCTACGTTATTTCTGACATTATTTTTCCACTCTCCCTTAAATTCATCATTAGCTCTGGATTCAATAACTTCCACAGGGTTTTCATCCACGGAAACTCCGATTCTGATTCTTCCTTTGGAATTGAGCGACGGGAATCTATGAAGTTCGAGCAGGAATGCGCCTTCACTGGTGACAGTTACTTCATAGGTAAGGGTAGCGCCTTCTGTCCTAGCCTCAACCAGCGATCCTCTCTGTCTTCCAAGATTTGGAATTCTGACCCATGCTCCCGAGAGGTCGCGAACCATATCGGCCTCTATTCTAAGCATTCCGTCATCCTCCATGTGAGGCGGAAATACAATATTCCCCTGGCCGAGAAGTGTTATTCCCCTGAAAAGCTTGGCCTCCACGGGTATAACATGATTCTCTCCTGTCATCAGAGCCATTACATGGATTTCATCCTTAATGGAAACTACAGCATCGTCAGGCTTCACCTCGCCCTTCTTGGTCATCTGTTCTATCATGTCGGAGACCGTGGTCCAGTCAACCTCCAGAAGAAGTCTCTCTTCTCCGCTGATTCTGATATCACCGTGTCCATCAAAACCGACTATACTCTCGTCTGTTACTTTGAGCCATGAGGGGAGATCAACCGTCACTACGATCTCGTTTTCTCCCGAGTTTGCTATTTCAAACCATTTTTCAACCGGCTTTACAAAGGTCAGCGAATTCTCTTCATTCTGACAAGTGACAATCAGATGATCCTCAGACTTTTTAATCGGCGGTTTGCATGCGGGATGCATCGCAGTCCTCGGCGGCGGGAAGTCCTCCGGAGTCATAACCCCGTCCCATTTTCCGTCTGACATTACGTGATTGTAGTAATAAAGCATGCTCCTTCGCGCATGATCAAAGGCCAGTGATCTTGTGGTATAGTCCGAAGCACTGTGGGTTTTGCCCTGTCTTATACACAGGTTGCTTCTGTCCGCATAATAATACATTGCATAGGTATAATATGCGGCATGTATTTTCATCAGTATCAACTGGAAAAAAGCATCCTTTTCGTTATCGGGAAGAGAATGATATATTCTGTTTCCGGTTTTAAACATATACTCATAGCGGTGAATACGGCTAACTGCCTCATCCGTATAAGCTGTCTGCGAGAAAGCGTCCACATCCATCTGTTCTACTTTACGCACGTTCGTCAGCTGATCAAACTCAACCAGCATCGGCGCTAGCTTTTTACCATGATGTCCGCTGAAGGTTTCATCAATCCACTTTGCGAGGAATTCCACCTCATCCGCACAGATGGTATCCCCTTTTCCTATATCCCATGCAAGCTGGGCATAATAAGTCATCTGCTGCTCAAGCGGCTTTATCGCACCAAAATTTGTAACCCAGAGCTTTCTTATTCCCTCTTCGTATGCCTTCTTAAGCTCATTTCTGGTCTGTGAAAGCGGGATTGAACACAGGAAAAGATATGATGCTCCCGGCGGCGCCCAGTACGAATTGTGGTAATAAAGTCCGTTACCACCGGAGCGACGCTTTTCATTTTCGTTGGGATATCTTCTTACATGTCCGTAATTGTCGTTCACCCATATAAGTGTAAAATCGTCCGGAATTTTAAGCCCGTTATCATACAGCTCAAGCACCTCTTTATAAGGCACAAAGATCTTCATGGGCGTATACTCGAGAGTGCTGTCCAGAATTTTTTCCTGAGCATCTATTACATCCTCAAGAAGTTCTATCTTGGCACTTCGAAGTTCATCCCCTTTAAGTCCAGCAAGTGCCACCGGCTCAAACTCAGTATCATGAACGCCTCTCATACCGAGAGTATAGGTAACCTCATAATCCTTGTTCTGCTCAACCGCTTCCTGCCAGTATTCTATTATTGCATCCCTGCTCTTTTCGGAAGCAGTGAAATCGTAGGGCATGCCACTATAACCCTTCTTCTCAAGCCAGGGCCTCCACTCCTTGTTATTGCTGCGCATAAGCATATCGCAGTGGGAAGTACCTATAACTATTCCCATCTTATCAGCAAGCTTTGCGTTTTCGGGATTTGCATTAAAAGCATTTACATGCATTGCAGGCCAGAGGTAATTCATCTTAAGGCGCAGCATCAGTTCAAAGATCTTTTCGTAGGTCCTTATCCCTATAGTAGTTTCGCCAAGATATCTCTGAGCCCAGTGATCAAGCTCTTCTTCGTCATTTATAAATATCCCTCGATATTCTATGCTCGGATGATCCGAAACATGATAATCGTCGGGGAGATTAATTTCGGTCTTGGGATGAATCGGCACATCCGCCATAAAGTACCAGGGCGAAACCCCCAGCACAGATCTGCAAAATTCATATATGCCAAAAACGGTTCCCCTTCTGTCGGAACCGGCAATTATCAGCCTTCCTCGCCTATCACGGATAACATATGCCTCTTTTCTTCTTCTGCCATGTGCGCTGAAAAGACCGACAAGATCCTCTTCCTCGAAGTCTTCACACACGCCAACAGTACCCACCAGAATATGCTGTGAGTCAGGGTCATGGACTTCCGTATTAATTTGTAACACCCTTTTGAAGTCGCGGATCAGATTTGACACCGCAATTTTGACTGCTTCAGATTCGCGCTCACTGATCGTCACCACGACCGATGAGTACTGCCTGATAGTTATCCCCATAACTGTTTACACTCCGTTTCGGTCCGCGCCTAGTCACCCCTTAGACATCGGCACCCCCCATGAACCTCTAGTTGATGTATTAACAGACACTCAAAAAATCAAATAAAAATGAGATTTTGTGATACTACATAATTGTATCAAGTTTTAATCATTTTGTGTTATAGCACATTGACGAATATTTCTACATAAATTGTCTAATTTGACGGATAATTAAAACTAATATAGAGAAAACGTAATTATTCACTTGTTTTAATCAAATATTTATAGCAAAATAAGGATAGTCGCGACAATAACAATATGAGTGAATATTCATGGATAAAACTATAACTCTGGATAAATTTGTTCAAATACTTTCCGGTACGGAAAATACCATGGAGGCATGCGGTGATGCCTTTTCTCTTATTGCTCCCGCTCTTCAGATTTCCCGAATCACTCTGGATATGAATATTCCGGAAACCAGGCAGACTCCAACCGGTGAAGTCAGACATTTGACCGTTTACTCAGGCGAAATGCTTTCGGATGAGGAAACGGAAATTGTGTGGCTGGAAGAATCCCAGCGCACTTTTGAAAACGGAATGATAACTGCCCGTGTGTATGCTCCAATCGAGACAAACTGGAGCCCGGATGAAAGGCAGTTTATTTTGTCTGCCATCAGAATATTCCTCATACATATCGGCAGATTCAGACTGGTTGAACTCGTTCAGAAAAGCGCTCTCACTCAGTATCTTACAGGCCTTCCGAATTCAGGAGGGTTTCTGGCTTTTGCCACAAGAAAAGTCATTTCCGGTGAGATAACAAAATATAACTCCTATTATTTTAATTTGAAAGGCTTTGGGCTTATAAACAGACGCTTCGGCGCTGATGAAACAGATAATATTGTCCGCAGATATGCAAGAGCACTTTTGGAATTCTGTGAAGAAGACGAAGTAGTCGGTCACCTCGGCGGAGATAATTTTGTTGCGCTTATTCGCAAGGAACGCACTGGCGACTTCCTCAACCTGCTTCAAAAAACGACAGTTTACGGAATACGCGACGGCGAACAGGTACCTGTAACTATAAGTGCCGTTGCCGGAGTTTACGATATTGATGACTCTTTGAAAAATCCCGGTCAGATTCTTGGACGCAGTTCTATAGCTCTTAGCGTTGCCAGATCACTTTCAAATGAGCCTTTCCTCTTTGTAACAAAGGAGATGAGCACCAGGGTTTACCGTGAGAAGCAGATTGAAGATCGCTTTGAGGACGGTCTTTTGAATAATGAATTTAAGGTATATTACCAGCCTAAAGTAGACACCAGGACACATACGCTGATCGGAGCAGAGGCACTCTCCCGCTGGCTGTGCAAAGGTGAATATGTCTATCCGGCTGAATTTGTTCCCGTACTTGAGAGAAACAGTTTTTCGATCGGTCTTGATATCTACGTCATTGAGGAAGTTTGTCGCACTATCCGCAAATGGCTGGACGAAGGTCTTGATCCTGTCCCTGTTTCCGTCAATTTCTCCAGAAGTGATCTGACGGACGAGAGACTTGCGGATCAGATTCTTGAGATAATAAATAAATATGATTTAGATTTGTCTTATATTCAGATTGAAGTTACCGAAACTGCGACTTCAAAGGAAAAAGGTCTTATCACTCATTTCCTGACGAAGCTGAACGGCATGAATATTGCCAGCTCGATCGATGATTTCGGAACAGGCTACTCTTCTCTGGGAATTCTAAGAGATCTGCCTGTATCGACCATCAAGATAGACAAGTCCTTTATCGATAACGAGGTTCTGACCCGCCGCGATGAGATTGTTTTAAAAAATATCATTCAGATGGCAAAGGAGCTCGATATTGAGGTTATAACCGAAGGTGTCGAGCGTCCCGACCAGATAGAATTTCTGCAACGTGTCGGCTGCGATCTGGTCCAGGGGTTCTTCTACGACAGGCCCCTCACCCGTGAAGAATTTGAGTATCGCCTCCGGAATAAAACTTATAACATTTAATCCAAAGCCCCATACATACTATATTGGTATTAGAGTGCTACATAAAGAATAGATAGAACCACTTGGATAATTACAAAGCGGAGGACTACCTGGGTGTCGGACCATCCGAGGTTTTTGCGAACATGATCGTGGATCGGTGTTCGAAGGTTGGTCATTACTTTGAGCTTAAAGAATCTGATAAGTGTAATCTTGAGAAGCCCGAGGCCGCCATCGATTATAAGCACCAATGATAACATCAGATATGAAAATGGATGACCGGACTTCATTGCCAGAATTGCAATGAAGAATCCCAGTGCTCTGGAGCCGGCATCTCCCATCAGCATCGAACTCGGCGAACAGTTGAAATAAAGGTATGCAAGAAGCACAGCCACCAGCAGTTGTCCTGCTGTTCCAACGCTTCCCAATTTTTCGGAAAATAAAATAACAAACGACATTATTGTTACAATAACAAGTGATGCACAAAGACCATCCACGCCGTCAGAACAGTTTGTAACGTTAATTGCCACCCAGATCAGCGCTACTCCCAACACAAAATAAACAGGGTAGGGTATACTCAGTTCAAATGCAAGGAACTTTATTGTGGTGCCGTTTTGTGACAGGAAGGTAATCATAGTCGCTACTGACAGCACAAAATCAATAAGTCCTTTTTTATATTCATTCCATGGCTTTTCTGCCGCATCATCAAGATAACCGCTAAGCATTATAAGAAAAAGCAGTCCCAGATAGATCAACATCTCAACAGAGAGTGGCAAAAAAAGAACAGAAACAAGTATAAAATCTATAACAAAAACAATTCCCACTCCGCGCAGCTTGCCTTTAGACAAAGCACCGTTTATGGCAAAAGCGCGCCCCTGATCCTGCGGAAGAAATGAGAACCTCATATTCAGCGTGACAAACGTCAGAATAAATGAAACCACCATTCCTATAGCTGCTGCCTGATGGGGTGTGAAAAAACCTAAAAAAGTATCATATAACATTACAATTTCTCCTCTGTAAGCCGTTGTTTCAGCTCATTTTTATTCAGAATTATGCATATTTGTGATATAATTTGCTTTGGCTTATGTATTTTTGTGTTTTCAGCGAGGGGCGTTCAAGCACATACCGCCTTTATCATTATATTATCGAAGGTAGGAACTAATGGCAACTTTTTCCGAGATCAAAAAAAATGTATTGAATTATATTAATCCATATATTCACCCTTCCATAAAGGAAGGTCTTTACCGAATCAATTTAAAGTCAGCAAGAGATATTTCCTTTGCTTTTACAATCATGGAATTACTGGCTTTAATTTCCTATTTTATATTTTTCAGAGATGTTCTTTCCGAACCGGGTGTTATTCCTAATGCACTTTATTCAATAGGTGTCAGTGCCATAACTTTCCTTGTTTCAAATTACGGACTTAAGGATTCAAAACATCCATTCAGCACTTACAGACATATCAGCATAATCTACTATATCCTTATCATCATCTTTGGTATCGCGACATCCTTCTATCATTACACCAACGGAAACCAAATGTTTGTATTTTTTGCTATAGTATTCTGTCTGGTAAATTTCTTTTTGCTGCCGCCGATAACCAGTTTCATTTTGATTTTTGGCTCTTATATTGTTTTTTACCTGATACTGTATGCCTATGACGGCGCCATAAGGATCAATCTTTTTAACTACTCTCTGCTTGCAATACTTACAGTCATCGGTGCCTTCAATAAATACCGTATGCAGGCAACAGAGCTTGAGCGTATTCACCGCATTGAAACCATGAACGACATGCTCCAGAATGTTCCGGTACATGATAATGTCACTGATATGAAAAACCGCTATGCTCTACGTGATGATTTCGATTCATACCAGAACCACCATATAATTGTTGTTATGCTTGATCTTGACGAATTTTCCAAGGTAAACGAAGAATACGGCCTTGATGCAGGTAATGCAATCCTCAATCAGGTGGGCAAATATATTAAAACTCACCTCACGGACAGTCATTCCTACAGATATGGCTCTGACTCATTCCTTATAATACTTCAGGACATGGAACTTAGTGATGCGCTTCAGCGCCTGTCTATCTGGGAGCGCAGTATGGCCACACTCAGTATCCCCGAAATAGATAAACCTATTCACTATACAAGCGGATATTCACACGGAACCCCCAGAGACGAGGATGAGCTGAGAATGCTTATAGAAGCCGCTGATCGCAAGAGAAGAGACTATTCATCATAAGATTTTTTATTATATTTTTCATTTTTTACTTTTTCCGTAATATCTTTTCTGTTAAAATAAGGAAGGTGTGTCTTTTACGCACATTTTTAAAGGAGGATTCTATTATGAAATTTAATAAACGAATAGTAAGTGTCGCACTTACAGCTATGATGCTTACAGCTGCTGTTGGCTGCGGTAAGTCCGACAAGACAGATGAAGCTGAAGAAGGACTTACATGGGAGTCCATCGAGGATAATGCAGGAGAAGAAGAAAGCACCGAAGAAGCTCCTGTAGAGGAAGAACCCGCTGAAGAGATCGTTTCAGCCGAGATACCTGCAGGAATGTACAGAAGTGAGCTCACAGGTGAGCCCATCAGCGAGTCTCTTAAGGATCAGCGTCCCATCGCTGTCATGGTAGATAACGAGTCCGCTGCTCTTCCTCACTTTGGAACAGCAGAATGTGACGTTGTATATGAGATGATGAACAGCACACAGAACGGTCGTATCACTCGTCTTATGTGCATGATGAAGGACTGGGGCTCAATCAAGCAGCTCGGTTCCATCAGAAGTACAAGACCTACCAACATTATTCTTGCTGCTGAGTGGAATGCAGTACTTTGTCACGATGGTGGCCCGAAGGTTCACATCGATCCCTATCTTGCTAAGGAGTGGGGAACAAACCACTTCTCAGGAACTTTCTCTCGTGTAGATAATGGTAAAAAGAGAGAGTATACAGAGTACATCCTTTCAGGTGATCTTGAGAACAACTTCTCAGGAAGCAGTTTCTCAACTACTTACAACGAGTTCACACCTGACGGTGTGAAGGAAAATCACTTCAATTTCACTCCCTGGGGTAACGAGATCAACCTCCAGGATAAGGGCTACGCTAAGTGCCTTGATGCTACAACAATTGATATCATTCCTTTCACACACAATAGCTCAAAGCTTGTATATAACGAAGAAACCAAGGAATATGAGTACTACGATTACGGCAACATCCACAAGGATGGCGAAGATGGAGAAGTTCTTTCCTTCAAGAATGTAATTCTTCAGAAATGTACCTTCAACCAGCTTGATGATCACGGTTATCTCATTTATAACTGTATCGATATCAACCAGCCCGGCTACTACTGCACAAACGGTAAGGCAACCGATATCGTATGGACCAAGACCGGTGAGCTTGTAAAGACACAGTTCTTTGATTCACAGGCTAACGAGCTTGAGATCAACAATGGTAAGACATATATCGCACTTGTTCCTGCAGATACTTGGGATCAGCTTGTTATTCAGTAATTAAGCATAAAATAATTAAAGCCATGGCACATGCCCAATGCCATGGCTTTTTATTATACCTAGTTCTCTATGATCATCCTCTTAAATTCTTCTGCGGGTACAGGTCTCGAGAAATAGTAACCCTGAATCATCTCACATCCGATGGATTTTAAGTACTCGTACTGTTCTTCTGTTTCCACTCCCTCAACGACAATTGGCATATCCAGCTTTTTAGTCATTTCAACAATTGTGTTTATAACTATCTGGCCCTTCTCTGAGGATTCTATTCCATCCATGAACTTCATGTCGGCCTTGAGCACATCAACATGCGCATCCTTGAATGTATTAAAACTGGAATAACCGCTGCCAAAGTCATCCATAAGGATTCTGAATCCAACTTCCTTAAGGACATCAACCGTGCCAAAGAACTTTTGATTCTCAGCCACGAAAGCACTCTCCGTTATCTCAAGCTTAATATCGAGCGGTGAGAGGTGATATTTCTTAATCAGATCCAGCATCACCTCGTAAAGATTCTCCATCTGCAGATCTCTTCTTGATAGGTTAACCGAAATCGGCGGAACAAGGATCCCTTCATTCCTCCAATCAGAAATTTGCTTACATACAGCTTCCCACATGTATACATCAAGCTTAGTGATAAAGCCATTTCTCTCAAATATCGGAATGAAATCCCCGGGACTGATAAGACCGTATTGCTTATCCTTCCAGCGGATCAGCGCCTCAGCACTGCAGATTTTCTTTGTCTTTGCATCATATATTGGCTGGAAATATGGCAAAAAATCATGCTCATGAATCGCCCTGTCGCAGTTGTGAAGCATGTATGCCTGCATCTCGAAGGAACGGTTCAATCCTTCATCAAAAAGCCTCTCATGCTTGTCATACTCATAACGAATCGAATCCATCGCAAATCTTGCTCTGTCGCACATAAGGATGGGATTCATGGTCCTGTCAGTTATAGGATAAACGCCGGAGTAAAGAGACAGATTATAATCCATATCCTCACCCGGATACATCTCGTTGAGTTTAAGCGTTCCCTGCAACATCCAGTAAGAACCTTCAGGAAACAGCCCTACAAAATTATCCTCTCCAAGATAGGCGAGCTCCACTTCCCATGAAAAGCTCTGTCTCATGGCTGCAGCAATACGCCTAAGAATATCGTCGCCCTTTTCGAAGCCAAATCTCTCGTTTACATCCTGGAAATCTCTGATATCAAGCAGGCACATTTTATACTCAGTCTTGGGATTTAATATCAGATCCTCTTTAACCGCTCTCATAAAAGCAGTCTTGGTATATAGACCCGTCTTAGGATCCGTAGGGTTATCAACAAGATATAACATAACCAGATTAAAGGTAACCCCGGCTGCAAAAGCAGCTCCCATGAAGCCAAAATCCTCAATCCTGTAGTTCAGTATAAGCATTAAAAAATCAAGGAAGACAATAAATGTTATAACCGACGGAGCGAATTTTCCAAGCCTCCTGTGATGTCTCCAGGCAAGGGAGATTGAAGGAATAACATATAACAGATTTATAATCGTAGAAATAACTATATATGCCAGTCTCTCTATGGTAACGGTGCCTCTTACTTCACTGTAATAAGCAATATGATTAATTGGATTCAGCACCAGAATGTAGATCAGCGTGATGGCGAAGGGCACAATAGATAAAAAAGGCGCTTTTTCCCTATATCTGACGAGTCCCACCGTGATCTTGTAGGCGCAAAGAAGATATGTATTTAATGTGATAATAAAACCGGTGACAGCAGTGACGTAGTAAAAATTTTCATTTAAACCAAGGTACTTATAAAATGTATTAAGCACCCAAATAAAGATGATATATGCAATTGTCACATACACTTCAAGACTAATCCAGACAATACCCACTGTGCGGCTTAGACTTCTTACGCGCATAGCAAGGATACCGACAGCAATAATCCCAAGACTGAGTAATGTGATCATGACGTGTCTCCCCTATCTATACATATCCAACTTCAATTATACATTAAAATATTTCTCACACCCGTCACTATCTGTTTTTTCAGAATTTCTTTATAAGTATTTTACATTCTGAAGCATTACTTAAAATTTCAACGCTCTGGGATATGTTATAGTTATCTTGAGAAAATATTTCACTTGATAAAACCTGTTTGGGAGCGCATATGCAAGACGGCAAAAAGGTCATCATATCCCTGAGGGATGTAACAAGAGAATTTAATACAGGTGATGGAAAACTTGAAGCGCTGAAGGCAATCTCCCTTGATATTTACGAAGGAGAGTTTGTCGCAATCCTTGGCGAAAGCGGCTGCGGCAAAACTACAGTCCTTAACATTATGGGAGGCATGGATCACCTTACAAACGGGACCATGATACTTGATGGTAAAGACTTTTCCCACCCATCTCCCGATGAATTAACCGCCTACAGAAGAAATTATATCGGCTTCGTATTTCAGGACTACCACCTCATGCCCAATCTGACAGCACTGGAGAATGTGAATTTTATTGCAGAGCTATCTCCAAACTCGATGCCCGCAGAAGAAGCGATTGAGATGGTAGGTCTCTCAGATCGAAAAAACAACTACCCTTCTCAGATGAGCGGTGGTCAGCAACAGCGTGTTTCCATTGCCAGAGCTCTTTGCAAACACCCCCGTCTGATTCTCGCTGATGAGCCCACAGCCGCACTGGACTTTAATACCAGCATAGAAGTACTCCAGGTCTTTGAAGACATAGTAAAACGCAATCAGACCACTGTTGTGATGGTCACTCACAATAACGAGATATCCAAAATGGCTAATCGTATTGTAAAAATCAAGGACGGTCAGATAGATGAGATTATCACCAATCCCTCGCCTACTCCTGCCGCTCTTTTATCCTGGTAACCCCCCTCATCTCAAGCGTTTTTGGTGATTATTATGAAAAAAACCCAGCTTCTGGACACTTTCAGAAACATCAAAAAACAGCTTGTTTCATGGCTGTCAATTATCGTCATTTCTTCCTTTGCCCTGGCTGCATATCTTGGGCTCACTTATTCTGCCTACGGACTTGAAAAGGCAGGACAAAATCTCTATGATTCCACAAATTTCAGAGACATTCAGATAACCTCAAACTGCCTGATCTCCGAATCCGATCTGGAACAGATAAAAAAAGTGCCTGGAATTACCGGCGTAGAGGGGCTTCTTCGCACCTCAGGCAGAATAAGCGGAAATAATATCACAAAACCGGTTTATATTACCTCTGTCCCAAAGCATATCGGTCTTCCCATCCTTCAGGAAGGGCATCTCCCCGAATCCGATTCCGAATGCATCATTGAACAATATCTTGCGGACAAACTCGGTATAAAAATCGGCGATAGTCTTTCCATTAAAGATGCTTATGATGAGGACATTCCGGAACTAAATCTAAATTCCTTTAAAGTCACAGGTATTTTTCTTCACGCGGAGCACGCCAGCTTTGACCTTGAAGAGACCTACTGCATACTTGTAGATAATTCCGCCTTTGACAGCTCAAAATTCGATAATTGCTACTGTCTTGCTGATGTAACCTTCGATAATCCTGAGCATTTCAGGACCTTTAGCAGAGATTATTTTAATCTCTCCGATACTTATATCGATTCTCTGGAGACACTAGGAAAATCCCTATCTTCCGAAAGGTATGACAAATACACCAAATTCATGGATGAACAGCTAACCGATAGCGAAAAGGAGCTTTCTGATGCTGAGGCTCAGCTTAGTCTTGCTGCAAAAATGGTACCGTCTCTGAAGGGTAAAACCGGAGAAATAATGGCCGATATGTCAAACATGCTCTCTGTAATAATAAGCACAGACCCTTCGGAATATAAAACAGCTGATGAACAGATTACAGCTTACGAAGATGCAAAAAAAGAATACGATCATGCCGTGAAAAGAGTTACAGATACCCGTAACGGGCTTAATAAAATACTTGGGATGGGCAAATCAGAGTGGTACGTATTTAATAGAAATGCAAATCCCTGCTTCGTATTTCTTAAAAATAACACAGAGAACCTTCGTGCGCTGAACCTTTCCTTTTCTCTTTTGTTTGTAGCCATCGCCATCATGGTCATTTTTGCTTCACTTTCCAGAATGGTATATGAACAGCGTTCGATAATCGGAATCTCAAAAGCACTTGGTCTTCACCAATTTGAGATTTTCTCAAAATATCTGATTTTCGGATTTTCCGGCGCAGTACTCGGAATCATCCTTGGCATAGCATTGTCTCTGTTCATAATCGAGTGGATTGTAGCCCTTGGTTACGGTGATCACTTTATTTTCGGGCCGTTCCCTTTTGCAATAGACATTATACCCACCGTTGTTTCTGTACTTGTAGCAGTCATCGTTGCCATCCTTTCCATAAATGCATCCTGTTCCTCTCTCTTAAAGGAAACTGCCAAGAAGCTGTTATCTCCCAGAATCCCCAAGGGACATGCAAAAGCTTTGGAAAAATCGCCTTTTCTTAAACGTCTGAATCTCTACAACAGAATGATTCTTCTTAATATGCGCTCCGACATTGTAAGGGTTATCGTTACAATAATCAGCGTTGCGGGCTGCTGCTCCCTCGTGGTTATAGGTTTTTCGCTCAGGGCCTCGATTATGGGCGCTATAAAATATCAGATAAGCGATTATACCCATTATGACGCCAAAATAAGTTACAGCAATGAAATCTCCCCTTCCGCATCCGGGGATATTAAGGATATCCTAAAGGGACATAATATCTCATATATAAGCTTTCTGAATAAGCACGGAAGCGTACAGGTGGACGACACTCTCGAATACATGGAATTCCTTATCTGCGATGACCTTAAGTCCTTCTCCAACTTCAGACCGCTTACAAGTCTTGGTGAAAAAGAGGGTTTGATAATCACGAATCGTCTGGCGGAAATATACGACCTCGGAGAAGGAGATAGTATTTACGTGATAGACGATATGGGCTATAAGCATAGCGCAAAAGTAAGCGCAGTTGCCAAAAATTACATAGGAAGATATGTTATATGCACAAAGACATACTATGAACAGATCATGGAAGACACATTTGAAAATAACACCTTTTTCATTAAACTAAACTCTTCTGTGGACGAAGCTACCCTTCAGGATGAACTGCTGGGTATACAGGGTTATGAGGCATATACACCGGCCTCCGAGCAAGTGGAGATGTTCAACAATCTGCTTATAGTATTAAACCTTGTTATAGGGCTTCTGATTATCTTATCAGGTGTAATGGCACTATTTGTGCTCCTTAATCTTGCAGATATGTATCTTCTCTCGAAAAAGAACGAACTTACAATAATGAGAATAAACGGTTTTACTGTAAAAGAGACTGTTCTGTACGCTGTAAGGGAAGTATTTTTCACCACCACAACAGGAATTATTCTAGGAGTCATCATAGGCTGTATAATCGTATATTCCATCATAAGGACTATGGAACAGGTTCACCTCATGTTTGTTCGAAGCCCCAGCATTCCTTCATGCATACTGGGAACTGTTATTACTGCCGGTTTTACGATAGGAATTTATTATTTATCAATGAGAAAAGTTAAGGGCCTTAGCCTTAAAGATATTTGATCGGATTTCTTAGAAAAGGACTTCTCGCATATACAAAAAAAGGGCTTTGCCCGGATAATGTCAAAACTCATTTCCGAAGCAATAGCCCTTTTATATTTTCATATAATTATTTATAGAGATGACATCTTACTACATGTCCATTGCCCATATCCTTTGCCACAGGCTCCTGCTCCTTACAGCAATCCATGCAATGAGGACATCTGGTATGGAACTTACAACCCTTCGGCGGATTAGCAGGTGAGGGAATATCACCCTCAAGAAGTACTCTCTCCTTCTTGATATCCGGATCCGGCATGGGGATCGCACTAAAGAGTGCCTTTGTATAAGGATGAAGAGGATTTGCAAAAATATCCTCTGTTTTCCCTGTCTCTACAAGATTTCCAAGATACATAACACCTACCGCATCTGAGATATGCTCTACGACAGAAAGATCGTGCGAGATAAACAGATATGTAAGGTTGTTCTTCTCCTGAAGATCCTTCAAGAGGTTGATGATCTGTGCCTGAATAGAAACGTCAAGCGCTGATACAGGCTCATCACATACTACGAACTCAGGCTTTACGGCAAGAGCTCTGGCAATACAGATACGCTGTCTCTGTCCACCGGAGAACTCATGCGGATAACGATCCTTGTGATAGGGCTGAAGTCCGCACTCCTTCATGATCTCTGTAATGTAATCATCAAGCTCATTTTTCGGAACAAGTCCATGCTCACGAACAGCCTCTCCGATAATCTCACCGATAGGAAGACGGGGTGAGAGTGAAGAATAGGGATCCTGGAAAATGATCTGCATCTTCGTACGAAGCTCACGGAGCTTTTTCTTATCGTATTTACTGATATCTTCTCCGTTGAAAAGGATATCACCCTCAGTCTTGTCAAGAAGTCGCAGGATTGTTCTTCCGGTTGTAGACTTACCGCAGCCTGACTCACCAACAAGTCCCATGGTTGTTCCGCGGGGAATTGAAAATGATACATCATCAACCGCTTTTACATTACCTGTTACACCACCGAAGAAACCACCCTTGATAGGGAAATACTTCTTGAGGTGCTTTACTTCAAGTATATTGTCGCTCATTACTTTGCACCTCCTTCTTCAGTCATTGCACCATTTGCGAAATCCTCGCATCTGTAACAGCTTACTTCATGAGTGGGAGAAATCTTGTAAACTCCGGGATACTTTCCGGAACACTTCTCTACACACATCTCACATCTATCCTTAAAATAACAATAATCAGGCATATCGATAGGGTTAGGCACATTTCCGGGGATATTGTAAAGCTTATCCACGTGCTTACCTACAACGGGCTTAGACTTCATAAGACCGATTGTGTAAGGATGTCTGGGATCCTTGAAGATCTCTCTTGCAGTACCTTTCTCAATAACACGACCTGCATACATAACAACGACATAATCTGCCATCTCAGCTACAACGCCAAGGTCATGAGTGATAAGCATGATTGAGCTGTTGATCTTGTCCTTGAGGTTTCTCAGGAGGTCAAGAATCTGAGCCTGAATTGTAACATCAAGCGCTGTTGTGGGCTCATCCGCAATTATAAGCTTGGGGTCGCAGGCAAGAGCCATAGCGATCATGATACGCTGACGCATACCACCTGAAAGCTCATGAGGATACATCTGATATACACCCTCTTTATTTGCGATACCAACCATCTGAAGCATCTCGATGGTTCTTGCCTTAACCTGCTCGGGTGTCATATCGGGATTGTGAAGTGCAATAACCTCATCAACCTGAGCACCGATTCTGAAAACAGGATTAAGCGATGTCATGGGCTCCTGGAAAATCATTGACATCTTGTTTCCGCGAAGCTTCTGCATTGCAGAAGCGGGAGCATTTACAACATTTATTGTTCTGTCACCGTCATTGAAACGGATCTCACCTTCAACAGTCTGTCCTGAAGGTCTCTGAACGAGCTGCATGAGTGAAAGACTGGTAACTGATTTACCGCAGCCGGACTCACCAACTATACCTACTGTCTTACCCTGGGGCACCTCGAAGGATACACCGTCAACAGCTTTAACTGTTCCTATATCTGTGAAGAAATATGTATGAACATTATCAAACTCAACACAGTTATCAGGGTTCTTCATCTGTGTAACATATTCGCTCTCGGGAATATGCTTTCTGTTTCTCTTTTTCTCAATCTCGGATGTGATCTTACGATTCTCACGTGAAATTCTTCTTGACTCCTTAGCCGAGATGTAATTTGAATTCTTAGCCATTTTTCTATATCTCCTACTTATCTCTTCATCTTAGGGTCAAAAGCATCTCTGAGTCCATCACCAATAAAGTTAAACGCAAGAACTGTAAGAAGGATAAATGTTCCTGCAGGAAGCCATACAAAGAGGTAATTGGTCATAACATATGAATCGTTAACCGCATTTATGATACTTCCCCATGAAGCAGCCGGATACTTGATACCAAGTCCGAGGAATGAAAGTGATGCCTCAGAAAGGATAACCTCACCAAGTCCCATACTTGCAAATACGATAAGCTGAGGGATTACATTAGGTATAAGGTGCTTGAAAATTCTGCGATATGTGCTTATACCAAGTGCCTCTGCAGCTACCATGAACTCCTGCTCACGAAGTGAAAGAATCTGGCCTCTTACGATACGGGCAATTCCTACCCAACCGATTACGGCCATAACTACGCAGAGAAGGTAAATACGAGCTCTGGGGCTTGCCTGATAGTAGTCCATGATTGAACCAAGGATCAGGTAAAGAGGCATGGCCGGGATACAATAAACTACGTCAACAAGTCTCATCAGAAGGTTATCAACCCATCCTCCGAAGAAACCTGCGACACCACCGATTACCATACCGATGAATACTTCGATAAATACAACTACAAATCCAATAAGGAGTGAAATTCTACCACCATACATAAGACGGGCAAGAAGATCCATACCATTCGCATCTGTTCCTACAGGATGTGCCTTGGAAGGAGCTGAATAAATATCGATAAGTCTTGTCTCCTGGTACTTCTTAATTGTGTACTGACCTGTCTTAACCTCAAATTTGTACTCAACCATATTGCCGTCAGCATCAGGATACTCGAATGAACCTGCATTGCCCTGAGCTTCAAATGCCTCAAGAGCTGTTGCCTTATATGTAGGATCAAGGAAGGTTCCGGGATCGATAGCATTAAAGTTCATATTTGAAACAACTGCGTATCCCTCACCGTTTGCTTCTACAAGACCTTCATCGTTAACTGTGTAGCTTGTGCCGTCAGCTTCGAAAGAAGTTGCACCTGTAGCTACTGCTACAAGAGCATTTCTGTAAAACTCATATGAGAACTTTGTATCCTTGCTGTATCCTGTGAATGATCTCTTACTTGCAACTGCAAGCTCAGTAGCTTCATATACATCAGCCTTGAAATCCTCACCGTCGAACATGTAAATCTTTCCATCCTGCTCAAAGTCAGCTCTTCCTGCCTCTACAGCAGCATCAAATTCCTTATTGCCCTTAAGGAAAACCTGTGCAGGCTCAAGTGAATAGATAAGATAAACATCTGAATCCTCAGCAGCCGGTGACATTCCCATCATCTGACCACCACGGGTCTCGAATACATATTTTTTCTTGGAAGCAGCAATTAGTGCCTTTGAATTAATATCTGAAGGAAGAGTTGCTCCATCAGCTGTCTGGAACTGGAACTGGTCGATAACAGTAGCACCTGCAAACTCCTTCATAACCTGCTCTGTCTTGTAGAACACCTTACTCTCAGAATAGGGATAAAGTGCTCCTCCCACAAATGCAAAAACGAACATTGCAACAATAATGACCATTCCGACTATCGCGAGTCTGTTTCTAAGGAATCTCTTAAGAACCATCATTCCCGGAGAGAGGACACGGACTCTGTTGGCATCATCAAGATGCATCTCGAATTTAACATCTAATTCGAAACCTTTTTTGTCTTTTTCATCTTTAACTTCTTCAGTTAAGTTTTCTTTCTTTTCTTCTGACATTTTATCCGCCTCCTTTCCTTAGTTTACTCTGACTCTCGGGTCAACTACCGCATAGAGAATATCAGCGATAAGGTTGCCCAGCAAAATGAGCACTGCCATAAATACCATATAGAACATAACGAAGGGAATATCTCCCTGCACTACGCACTGATATGATGTATATCCAATACCGGGGATCTGGAACAGTGTCTCAGTAATCATAGCTCCTGAGAACAGTCCCGGAAGTGATCCGCCAAGAAGTGTAACAATCGGGATAAGTGTATTTCTGAAAGCATGGTAGTTTACTACTCTGTCCTCAGAAAGTCCCTTTGCTCTTGCTGTTCTGATATAATCTGCATTCAGAACCTCAAGCATGTTAGTTCTTGTATAACGCATAAGTGAACCAACACTTACAACAGTAAGTGTGATAACAGGCATGATCATATGACGAGCCATATCCAGGATTTTACCCGTTGATGAATAGCTCTCATGCATTCTTCCAACAATACCATAAAGATCAAGCCAACCCAGCTTTACTGAAAGTATATATTTCAAAATCGTCGCAAAGAAAAAGCTCGGAAGTGAAATTCCGATAAGTGCGATTACCGTAACAGTATAATCAGTTGCAGAATACTGTTTTCTTGCAGCGGAAACACCCGCAGGTATAGCGATTATAATTTCCAAAATAAAAGTTACAAGGCCAAGTGCAAATGAATACCAGATAACGCTGCCAAATTTCTGTAATACAGGCTGATTCCAATACCAGGAATCACCGAAATCAAGTGTTATTGCCTTTGAAGCCCATTTAAAGTAGCCCTGGATTACCCCCGTGTCCAAGCCATATTGTGCATTGAGCTGTTCTACCCATTCAGAGTAACTTTTAGCACCGGGCTTTGTCGACAAAGCCATTGCCTGCTGTTCAACGTATGATGTAGGCATACACCTCATGATCGTGTAAATGATCATAGATACGAAAAACAATAATACTACTGATATGAGTAGACGTTTAAGTATGAATTTCTTCATTGGTGTCTATACTCCTTCTAATTAAATATCTTCTACCTATTGTGTCTGCATTACTCGGGGAGTCATGCCATCTATATATAAAATTTCACTTTGCGAAATATTATTTTCAAGGCCAATTATATAAATTGATAATTCTATTCTCTACCGTTTTAAAGCTGTGAAGTAAAAAAGTACATAACATGTCCGTGGGAGCCAAAGTGACCCCCACGGACAAAGTTATGCGTATTCTGTTATAAATACGAATTACTTAGTCATAAGTGACTGAATGCCATCATGTGCACTAGTGCTTGCAAAGAAGTTATAATATGTTGTCTCATCGTGAAGCATCTCAGAATTATCAACATCTACACGCTCTGTTGCATAAATTGAGCAATTCTGTCTCTGATATACAGGAATCTCAACAGCATAGTCAACTACATAGTCAAGGGCTTCCTTATAGATAGCCTTACGAACTGCCTGATCAGTTGTTGAACGTCCTTCAACTACAAGATCATCAAGCTCCTTCTGGTTGATTCTATACATGTAAGCAGAACCGCCATCTGAGTGGTAAACCTGATACATATCAGGATCCATTGATCCGCCCCAAGCTGCACACCAGATCTCAGCTGTTCCACCTTCAGTTGATGTCCAAAGAACTGAAGAATCTGAAAGGTCATTGATGATAAGGTCAAAACCGATCTTAGCAAGGTCTTCCTTAGCTGCTGTAAGGATACCGAATGAAGGGTGATCACCCTTACCATCAGCAGGGATCATAGCCTCGTATGAAAGCTTAGCACCCTCGGGAGCTGCTGTAAGCTTGCCATCTGATACTGTATAGCCGGCCTTCTCGAAGAAGCCAAGTGCTGCCTGAATAGCTGCATCATACTTCTCATCTTCGCTCATGCCGTCTGTGTAGATAGGATTTCCGTCAACATCTGTTGAGAAAGCAACCTTGTAATCAGGATCTGAAGCCTGAGGTGCTGCCCATGATGTGTTGGAAATAGGATAGTTGATAACGTTAGCTGCATCGCCGTAGTAAGAATCAACAACTACGTCTCTGTGAACAGCGAGAACAGTTGCGATAGCCTTACGAAGAGCCTTAGACTCTTCACTTCCGGGATCTGAACCAACCTTAACGTTCTCAGAGTTCATTCCGATGTAACCATAACCATTATTATCTACAAGTGAAGTAGAAATCTTATCACCTGTAAGCTCGCCGTTTGAGTTGTCACCAGCGATCTGCTCAAGTGTGGACTTGTTGGCTGAAGGCTCAGCAACATCAAGTGTGCCCTGTACTATAGCAGGCTCAGCATCAGACTGCTGTGTAACCTTCATCTGTACTTCCTTGATTACAGGAGCGCCAAGATAGTAGTCCTCGTTTGCTGTGAAGTAAACGATCTTGTTCTCATACTTATCAAATACATAGGGGCCTGCGCCAAGAGGCTGAGTTGTCTTTGCTCTTACGCTTGAAAGGTCACCCTTTGTGAAACCAAAGCTATTGTTGTCATAGTCAAAGAGAGACTTATCACCATAGTAGTGAAGAGGAGCGATCTCTAAGCAAAGGCTGTAAATAGCTGTAGCATCAAGCTTCTCCATATGTACTACCATCTCTGTGTCGCTGATTTTCTCAATACCCTCAATTGAAGCAGCTGAATCACCAGTCTCAACTGAGTTCTTATACTCGTCACCAAGCATATCAAGAATGCCGTCGCCAGCCTTCTCAGTATCTGTAGCTGTCATTACGTCATTGTCATAAGCAGCCATGATCTCATTCCAGAAATCATCAACTGTAGGAGCTGTGCCACCCTTAACATCGAAGGTTGCACCTGAAGGAGCTGTAAGAACGCCGCCTTCTGCTTTACCATAGCCCCAGTTAGCCATTGCGTTTGCAATAGGATCCTTAGCGATATCCTCATCATCAGATACAGCGCCATTAGCTGTGCAGTAATCAGCGATATCATTGATGAACTGTTCCTTAGCTGCAGGGAAGTCTGTCTCCCAGAACTTCTTCTGCTCATCCTCTGTGAAATATGTGAAGTCTGTGTTATCCTCACCAGCCTTGATAAGAAGGTTGAAGAGTGTGTCAGAACCACTTCTGTATGCTTCCATTCCCTTGATAGGAAGTGCATTGAATGTTGCTGATCCATCGAAGGAAGGATCTGAAAGTACATACATTGTGAAAATAACGTCGTCGATAGTAACTGGTTCACCATCAGAGAACTTAATATCATCACGCATCTTAAATGCGTAGTCTACTGTGCCATCCTCATTCTCAGTAATTACGCAATCAGCAGGTCCCTTGTACTCATAAGAGTTACCATCATACTCTTTGGTCTCACCCTCGATACCATTCATAATAACTTCACCGAGACGATCAACCTTAAGTAACGGGATTGATGTCATCTGCTCTACGTTGATATCGTAAGCAGTGTTTGCAAAGAAAGGACTGAACTTCTCAGAAAACTCTGACTCTCCGATTACAAGAGGAGCTCCGCTTCCTGTGCTCTCAGTAGCCTCTCCTGCTTCTTCTGTGGACTCTGTCTCTGCCTCTGTAGCATCAGCAGCTTCCTCAGTTGAAGCTTCTGCAGTAGACTCAGCTGTGTCTGCAGATTCGGTTGTTGTAGTGTCTGCGCCTGTGTTAGCATTGCCGCCACAACCAACAGCTGAAACAACCATTGTTCCGGCAAGTCCTAATGCCAGAAATTTGCCTAACTTTTTCATGTTACCCTCCATTCCGGGGTTTACTCCCCCTGGTATTTATGTGCATCCACACTCGTGGCTGTCACCAATAATTATTTACCGGATTCAACCGATATTCCGGAAAACTTCTTATTGTAATATCTCGCAAAAAAGCACGCCAGAACAATCACCGGCACATGCAGAAACAAGTATATCAGTTCACGGACGATATCATACTGTCCTCTCCTGATAATCAGATAAACAACTTCGCATACAGTGCTGAGAGCCGCCATCACGATCACGGCTATACCGCAAAAATGCATACGCCCTACGCCCTTGTCATACTGCTGTCTTGTCATTCTCGGAGTAGCGCCCGCAAATTCCACAATTCCTATAAGGAAGAAAAGTACCGGCAAAAACTGACAGAAATAAGGCAGCACCACCCACAATGTACGTGAAGAGGTCTGATTCACAAGGCCCTGTACCACAAGTGCAGCGAATATTCCTGCTCCGAAAAGCAGGCATGGCAAATAGGTCTTTTTCTTTTCAGTTTCGCCATAAGGAAGCACATAGATATCCCCTTTATAGAAGAATCTATCACGAAACCTCCCTTTTTTATCCATCTCGGGAACATGATCGTAATCGCCCTTGTACGGATTGTGCAGAATACTCATTACCCCAAAAATCCTGTTTCTGTATAAATATAATAAGCGCTCCCGCACTTACACCCTGCAAGTAGGAACGCCGTTGTTCTTAATGTAAGCATTACAATATTGATTATTTTAAGTCTTAACCGAGATTAAATTATATCAAATAGATAAAATAAGTCAAGCACTCGCGCACTTTTGTCTTTGTGTGGCGGACACTCTGTTATAGTAACGTGCTACCTTGGAAACGCGATGAAATCTACGTTTTCTTATTTTCCCATAAAAATGGCTTTCCAAATAAACTTTATATTTGACTCAAAGTATCTCTTGAAAAGACGTTTTGGATCCTGGAACAATCTGTAGAGCCATTCCATACCGATTTTCCTGACCCACCTCGGTGCTCTTTTTATATTTCCGGCAAAAAAATTGAAACCGGCACCCACTCCGAGCATAACTCCATGTATCTTTCCTTCATGCGCCGCCATCCATTTTTCCTGCTTCGGAGCACCAAGTCCTATCCACACAAGGTCCGCACCGGATGAATTGAGCATCTCCACAATCTCTTCATCCTCCGCTTCCGTCAGTTCTCTAAACGGCGGTGAATAGAAGCCTCTGATATCCATTCCCGGAAATCTCTCCGGAAGTTTTTCCTTTAAAAGCGCTATAGTCTCCTCTGACGAGCCGTAAAAGAAATGCGACAGTTTTCCGTCCATGGTGGAGTTAAACATTGCCTCCATGAAATCCGGTCCCGCTATTCTCTCCGCTTTGACATAGCCCGCCTTCTGAATCCTGTTTACTATAGGCTGTCCGTCCGGAAATGTCAGTGCCGAAGAATTCTGTATTTTCATGTAGTCTGCATTCTCGCTTGCTTCGACAGTTGTATGTACATTACAGAAGCAGATATATTTTCCGAAGAAATCTCTGATGTGGCTTCGAACATACCGCACTGCATTTTCTACATTAGATACAGCAAAATTGACACCCAGTACATTACATCTTTTTACCATAGCGGTATAGTAAGTCGCCTGATAATAGCCAAGTTCTCTTATAAGATTGCCTGTAATCCACTGCCCGTCCATGGACAATGCATAGTAAGTGTTAATACCGACGTTACCAAATCTTCTAACAAGATCATTTCTGACAAAATCTGCCAATTCCAATTTATCGGGAATACATATAAAGACATCACTGCAACCGGAATTTCGAACCGCATCAACCAGTTCTTCCCGCTTCTTTATGACCGCATCCTCATTGGAAAGTCTTATACCCGCCTCAGGGTATGCCTCGTCAAGGGGATGTATACCTTCCAGTGAAAACTCGAGCCCAAGTTCCTTTTCAAGATGGGCCCTTGCCGCATTAATATCCGGTGAATAGACAAGTGCGGCAATCTTTCTCCTGTGGAATTCAGGATTACCGCTTTTGATAAGAATTGCTCTATAGAGCATTCTGAATGTGAAAACAAAGACAAAATTGGTTATAACCAGAATACCCATTGCAAGTCGTGATACCAGCTGGGTATTCTTGGTAGCCATAAGAACCACCAGCATAAACACAAAAAGTATCACCTGGTTCTTAAAAAACTCAACAAAAACTTCAAGGGGATCGCTGTCCTCTATCGGCTTATAATCAAGGCTTCTTCCTCTGTAAACATTAACAAGTGTGGCAAAAAGGATTTCCATGATGAACAGCATGGAATAGAGCGGTATCATCCACTCCCTCTTAAAATACCACTGAAAACGCAGAGTAATCATGACAATATAAGAAAGCGTAAGCGATACGCCATCAACAAACAATAAAATTCTTCTTCTTTTATGTGAGCGAGACAAGCTCATAGCAAACGACCCTCATTCCTTGATTATTCGGAGAATCTTTTATTTAAAACATCTGTGGATAATATCAATAACGATGTCCTGCTCCTCCTCAGTCATCTTGATATCCGAAGGAAGGCAGAGTCCCCTCTCAAAAATATCCATACTGATATCGGCGGCAGTTCCCTCATCAATATACGCATTACTGCGACCGCGAAGAATACCCTCCGCTGTCACAAAGATGTTGTTCCTGTAAATCGGCTGCATATGCATGGGCTTCCAGATAGGTCTTCCCTCAGCATTGAAAGCTGCAATTGCATCCAGAATCTCTGTGGGACAAGATTTCCCGGCTTCGTGATTATAAAGAGCTTTTCTCTCAGACCTCACGTGAGGGCACATGGCGTCCTTATCAATAATCATGCAGCTAAGCCAATAGTTGGGCTCACAATTATCCGGAACCGGGTTCATTGAAACCGGCAGATCCTTTAATCCCTCTTTGTATCTGTCATATACTTTTTTCTTTAGTGCGATATGCTCATCAAGATATGGGATCTGTCCCCTTACAACACCGGCAACAATATTGGACATGCGGTAGTTGTATCCAAGTTCCTCATGCTGATACCAGGGAGCATCCTCTCTGGCCTGTGTGCTCAGTTTCCTTACCTTATGACAGTCGGCTTCGCTGTCCGTAAGCAGCATTCCGCCTGAACTTCCGGTAATAATCTTATTTCCGTTAAAGGAAATAACGCTGTAATCTCCAAATTTTCCGGTCTGTTCGCCTTCATAGGTTGCGCCAAGCGATTCAGCGGCGTCCTCTATTATAAGAGCACCGTGTCTGTCGGCAATCTCTCTGATTTCATTTATCTTGCCGGGAGTTCCGTACAAATAGGCAACCACTATCAGCTTAACATCGGGATATATCTCAAAGGCCTTCTCCAGAGCTTCGGGGCTCATGTTCCAGCTGTCATATTCCGTATCGATAAAAACAGCTTCTCCGCCCTCGTAGGCGATGGGATTAACAGTTGCATCAAAAGTCATATCGGAGCAGAATACCTTATGTCCTGCCAGAGTTCCGACATTTGCGGGCTTTGGTCCGTATAGCTTTTCACCTGCAAGTCTCATAGCAAGATGAAGTGCTGCAGTTCCGGAACTGAGCCCGATAGCATACTTTCTTCCGACCTTCTCCTGAATCATTCTCTCCGATTCATTGATGTTCTCGCCAATGGTTGATACCCAGTTGGCCTCAATTGCTGCATTTATCCACTTAAGCTCGTCTCCGTGCATAGTGGGAGATGAAAGCCATACTTTGTTTTCGAATCTTTTTATTCCTTCAAATCTGTCCATATATACCCTCATCCGTCAGCTTCGCTGACACCTGTCTCCGTTCCACTCCGGTCCGCGCTGAACCGACGTCCCCCGGACGTCGAGCGCCCCCAGGGGAAGGCTTTTTAATATCTAATCATTCCGTCTCATTAATGAGCTCCGCTGCACGTTCGAGCGCTTTCTGGTGCTCGATCGAGTGCGAATCTGCATTATCCTCCGGGTGATAGGTTGTTACTATCTTCTGAACAATCTCTCGTATCTCGTCGGCATGCTCAGCCTTGGACGCTCCGTTCAGCTCCTCAAGCTGTGAAAAGAACTTCATATCGTCCATATTTATAGGCTTGCCGATATGTATCATTCTGTTCGCGGTATCCTGAAGACCCTCTTCATCCATGAGCATCTCCTCATAGAGCTTCTCTCCGGGTCTAAGTCCCGTGAACTCAATCTTGATATCCTCACCTACCTTATATCCCGAAAGCTTAATAAGGTTTTCTGCCAGGTCAAGAATTCTCACAGGTTCTCCCATATCGAGGACAAATATCTCTCCACCCTTTGCATAGGCGCCCGCCTGCATTACGAGGCTGACAGCCTCCGGTATAGTCATGAAATATCTGATAATATTGGGGTCCGTAACTGTTACGGGTCCTCCTGCCATAATCTGCTTTTTGAAAAGCGGAATAACCGAACCGTTGGAGCCAAGCACGTTACCGAATCTGACTGCAACAAACTCCGTATCATAGTGCTTGTTGAAGGTCTGGACTATCATCTCACAGATTCTCTTGCTGGCACCCATGATATTGGTCGGATTTACAGCCTTATCCGTGGAGATCATGACAAACTTCTGACATCCGTTCATAGCGGCTGCCATCGCTGTCTTAAAAGTTCCGAATACGTTATTTTTAATTGCCTCGTTCGGGCTGTCTTCCATGAGCGGTACATGCTTATGAGCCGCAGCATGGTACACGATCTGAGGCTTGTACTCCTCAAAAATCCTGTTGATTCTGTTTGTGTTACGCACAGAAGCTATAAGGACCACAAGGTCAAGCTCCGGGTGGTTCCTCTTAAGCTCCTGCTGGATATCATAGGCATTGTTTTCGTAAATATCTACGATCACAAGTCTCTCGGGTTTGTGATTTGCGATCTGTCTGCAGAGCTCCGATCCGATGGATCCGCCGCCACCTGTAACAAGTACGGTCTTGCCGCTAACATATCCTGCAATCTGGTTCAGGTCAACCGCAATTGGATCTCTTCCGAGAAGATCCTCAACCTCAACCTCACGAAGCTTACTAACATTAACTTCGCCGTTAACCAGCTGATATACACCGGGAAGTGAACGAAGCTTACAGTTTGTCTCCTTACACAGATCGAGAAGTTTTCTCATCTCACTTCTTGAAAGTGAAGGTATAGCTACTATAATCTCATCAATATCATAGAGATCGGCACATTCAAGGATCTTGTCTCTGCCACCGACTACGCGGATTCCCTGAATATAATGTCCCCACTTGCTTCTGTCGTCATCGATGATACATCTGATAACCATGGTGGAGAAATTGCTGTTTACAATCTCTTTGATAATTATATTGCCGGACTCACCGGCACCTATCACCATTACAGAGATAGTGTTTTTCCTGTTCTCGGTCTTATGCTTTACGCTCCTGAAAAACCTGTAGCTGAACCTGCTTACAAAAATAAGTGTGATCAGAATAAAGGTGTACAGAAAGTAATAGCTCTGCGGAACAGGCTGTCTCCCGACTCTGAAAAACTGAAGGCCGACGGCATTCATAACACCGGAAGCCACACATGCCATAACCAGATTCTGAAGTTCTGTCTCCCCCGCATATGCCCACAAGCTGTTATATAGTCTGAAAAAATAGAAAAACAACAGCGAGAGCACAACATTGATGATAAGAAAGTTCGAAACCGGTTCCATAAATTCATACGGAACAAGATCAATATTGAACTCATATCTCATCAGGAGTGCAAGGTAACTGGCAATTATGATACTGAGAATATCATAGATGATCAGACCCGTTCTTCTATAAAATTTTGCAAAATTAAATGGTTTCTTTTCCTGTTTCATATCATTTTATAATATCATAAATCGATTTTTTATCATACCTTAGGCAGATTTTCTATTCTTAAAAGCAATTGGCATAAGCGCCATCAAAAGAGCTACAGCCATGGGATTACTGAACTGGAACACCCACTCTGACAGAGCTGCCACACCCACTCCAACTATCATGGCAAAGGCAAACAATGCTCCGGGTGCATAATCCCTGCTCTTTAAATAGAATATAATCCCGCTGAAAAATGCGCAAACAAACATAAGGAAGAATACGATTCCCGCCAAAATTCCGTTATCATACATCACCTGAAGGTACGTATTATGTGCATGAACCGCAATCTCTCCGGATGGAAGTTCAGCTCCCATCTCATCATGTCCAAAAGGCGTCATCTGCTTAAGATATGCCTTAAAAATAGTTATCCTTCCATTGGAAAATTCCTCAATTCCGTCCTCCGGTGTTCCGCTGTTTTCTTCAGCGTTCTCCTCCTGAACTTCGTCAGTATTCTCTCCACTGTCTGCGGACACCATAGCTTCCGCTGCAGCTGCCTCTGCTTCCATTCTGGCAAAGAGCTCATTTCCTCCGGTCTCCATCAGGTATTCCTTTATCTCAGGATCGGTCTGCTTGGAAGCAACTATTTCCGGAAGTGTATACATCATCCTGTCTGACTGATCTTCAGTAAGCGGAACTCCGTTTTCACCTATAGTTGACTTTCCTTTGCTATTGTAGTTCTCGATATCCTCCGGATAATTGTAATCCATCACATCTATATTCAGTATCTTTTCAGCGAAAAGATCCACAAATCTCTCGATACTCATATAGAGATGGCTGTCCGGCTGTCCGCCTCCGTAAAGTCCGAAATTGCCGGTTTCAACCAGGAATTTTTTCGGTCTTGCCACAATTGCCGGCATAGTTCTCTGTAGCATAAATGCTGCCGGAAAACTCAGTATTACCGCAAGTGCCATGGTTCCTATCTGAATCCCCAGATAGCGAAGCTTACCTTTTTTGCAGTCACCCGATGTGAGCACAAACATGCAGATAAACATCACGAGGCATGCAAGGTAGGATGTTCTGGAAATTGTAAACATCATGTAGGATGTCACAAAGCCAAATAAAATGAATTCCTTCCAGAGATATTTAATTCTTGCTGCGAAGGACGTCATTTCTCTGGTCAGATATATCTTATACAGAAGAAGCACAGCAGAAGCGCATTCCATCACAGTCATATACTCTGCGGTTATGGTTACCGTATGAAAAACGAAGGCATATCTTCCTGTATTGAATGCCGCAAAGCTTCTATACATCCAGCAATAAAGCATGGAAACTACAAAATTCAGAAGAAGTCCGCCTATGATAAGCTCCGAATACTCCTTAAATCCGTATAACCAGTAACTGAGCATAAGGCCTATGGCAAAAGCTGCAAGTGCAACTCCCCACCATCTTGTATTCCTGAATACTACCAATACTGCAAATAGCACCAGAAGAACTATTCCGAAAATACTGATCTTATATTGGGATATCGCTTTTTTCTCAGCCTTCTCATGTACTCTGTGATATAACTCCACTGCAAAATTCAGCAATATGAAGCCCGCAAGTATAACCACAATAACCCCATAAGTCATTGCAGCATTATGAAGGTCATACTCCTTCTCTGTCTCCGGGAGAAGATGCATGATTCTGTAGATCACTCCAAGCACGATCGCCGCTGCGCAATAGTAGACATTATGTTCCTTGAATATCCTATCCGCAGGGAATAGCAGACACAGGAAAATCAGGAGACAGATCATCTCCTTTCTCTCTGCCAGAGTCTGATAAATAGTATAAAGAGCATTCATGTACTCACAGCAAAACCATATCGCAGCTGCGATTGCAGACATCTGAAGAATGTTTTTGACATTATGCCAGAGCTTTACGTCAAGAGTCGCATCACTTTCATGGTTTATCGCATAAAATACAAATCCTGCAGCAATTATCACCCCTAACTCAAGGAAAAGATTTTCAACAGGCCTGATGTCAAAATATTTCATCGGCCAGATCAGTATCATCATCGCAAGAGTCATTACGGCAGCGATGGGATTGCCGACATATTTAATAACTTTATGAACAGAAATAAGCGGATCTTCCTTATCTGCAAATATCAGCTTTTGCAAACCTAACAGCGCAGCAGCAAGAAGAATGACCACAAGTATGATAAAGCCCGAAACCTTCTTGGAAAGAGGCTGAGTGTAATTATACTTTGCTGCAAGCTGAACGCCTTCAACACTGGTATCATGATATGCAAAGGATACGAAATAGGGTGATGTATCCTCGCCGGCATGCTCATAGGCTACATAATAAGTAGAAAACGCTCCGTTAAGTATCATAGTGTAGGTCTCACCGACATTGAGGTCAAGCCCCACTCTCACATTAAGATACCCCGGAAGCTCGGCATCCCTCAGATACACAAACCTCTGGTAGACTTCCTCCATATTTTCGTTATAGAATACCAGGCTCATATAATTGCCTAGCTCGACACTGTCAACATATATGTCTATTGATTCAAGCCTGTCATACTGAGCAATGAATTTCTGGACCACGTCGTGATAATCATTTACTCTGTCCGAAGTCTGGACGATATCCCCGCCGCCCCTCTCGGTAATGGTTCTTTGCCATATTCGTAGCGGGAACACGGAAACAATTGCCAAAAAAGCAAATATAAGAATTACAGCTCTTATAGCTGCAGATCTGTAAACAACTTTTCTTCTCATAAATCCTCCACTGCATCATTATTATGCAGTAAAACAGTATATATCAGAATCGGAACCGCATACCACAAATAAACTGTATATCTCACAAGGTAAGTCGGCCCAAGCAGTACCGTCATCCATACAAGTCCCAGGAGTATCCAGGGATACATACCCGATTCTCTCCTTATCACGGCAGCTGTCATCATAAGATACAAAAATACCCAGAAATAAGCAGCCGGCGAAAACAAAAGTGAAAGGACCGGTATATTCTGCTGGAATTTCTCTATTGAAAGCTTTCTGTAAAAAGCATCTATAAACGGAATCGCACTGTGTCTTTTTCCCGGAAGTTCAACCTCATATCCGAAATAGGAACTGTCCTCATAGGTAAACGTAAACACCGTATTTCCCTGATAAACATTGATAACCGCGCCGGGATACCAGTATCCATAAGAAGTCAGAAACCACCCGTTCAAATAACTCATGGGATTCTCCATTCCCTTCTTTGCCCAGAGCTTCCAGAAAGAGGCCTTATCCTCCTCATAGGCTTTGTTATCAAAATACATTTTTAATATATCCGAGATTCTGGGTGTGTAGTGTGAAAGAGCCTCCTCGCTCAGATATTTATGTAAGGTCTCCTTCTCCTCCCCGGAAAAATTCTCCGGGTTGTAGTAATAAACTCTCGAAATCTGCTGTATCGGCACAGTAAGCATCTCCTGATGCTCACCCGTCTCGGCAGAGAGCACTGCTCCTATAGCAGTGTTTATGCAAAAATATATGATCACCGGAGCTATAAGAAAAGTTGCTCTGTGGAACCGATCTTTTTCTCTCATTATCTTTGCCGATATCATCACAACAAGAGCAAAGACAATATAAGCATAAAATCCGTTGTGCCTAAAAAGCATCATCAGCACTGCAGACACAATGATTTCCCAGGCTTTCTTCTTTTTCTCTCCGCGCCCCGTAAGCTCTTCCCACTCCAGCATCAGAACAATCGTCATCACAAGAAATGACGAGAATAGCCCGTCCTTACAAGAACACAGGGTGTACATGACAATTGTGGGAAAAAGTCCGAAAAAAGCTCCTATTATTCTTCTGGCCTTTACTCCTGCCCCGTGTTTTTTGAGGAAATTCAAATAATACGTAAATATATGTGTCATCAGAAGCATCTGACATAGAATATAGAAGAATATTCCCGCATTATAGTTTCCCGTAAACTTATGGAAAAATGCCACACTTCCGCCAAGAAGAAGCACATGTAAAAGCGGATGATGAGTATTGAAGCTCCTGCTTAAAACCTCGATAACCTCTGTCTGAGCATCATAGACAAAAAATCCGGGGAAAACTCCGAGTAGCACCACAAAATTGCAGGCCGCCAGCATCATCCACACCTTGAAGAACTCTTCTCCGGTATAGCCGCGCCTACGCGCCGCCTGCAGCATAGTCCTCGCCCCGGTAATTACCGTTATGCCACCCGTTTCCTTATTTTTTCCCTCCTCAAGCCTGCACCAGCTGTACTTAACCGCAGCCGCAATCACTGCTGACAGAAGGAGAAAAATAAGCAGCATCCCGATATTGCCTATATCTATATGATCCGATGTCTCAAGCTGGTATCCCCAAACCAGAGACAGGGACATGCCTACACCAAATAAGACCGGCATCAGCCAGGTCTTATTCTTACTCTTCTGATTTCTCATGCGAAACCTCATCCCGGATAACGTATTGAGGATTGTTATTCTGGGATATATAGATTCTGCCTATATACTCTCCAGCCATTCCCACCATAAGCATGAGCATTCCGCACATGAAGGTTATCGCCGACATAAGTGCCGAAAAGCCCACAGCCGGCAGATCCGGGTACATAATCTTTTTAATCACGGTATATATTCCATACAAAAATCCGATAGCTGCAAATATACCGCCCATCAACGTTCCAATACGAAGCGGCTTAATACTGAACGCAGTGAAGCCGTTTATCCACAAACCCATGAGCTTGGAAAAAGTATAGCCGCTTTCGCCTACTTCCCTTGCTCTGTGGGTAACATCAACATTAACGATATTTCTGGTGGTTCGAAGGACCAGTCCTATGACATACGGATAAGAGCTCTTATACTTGATCATCTCATCCACCACAAATCTTCTGACCGCAAAATAGCTCGACACATGAAGATCCTTGGGCTTACCCAGCATAACATTAGCCATCCACTCATTCATGGCCGTGCCGAAATTCCTGAAAAAGTTGTGCTTTTTATGAGCATATCTTGCATAGACAACATCTGCCCCCTTCTCAATCTGATATAGGAGCTTACCAACCTCATCCGCGGGAGTTTGTCCGTCGTCATCAAGGCATACCACAATATCACCCTTGGACGCATTAAGGCCCGCCATTATAGCTGCATGCTGCCCAAAATTTTTAGCAAGATTGAAGGCCTTAATCTCCTCATGCTCCTTTACAAGCTCACAGATTTTCCCCCAGGTGTTATCGGGAGAACAATCATTCACAAGAATGATTTCGTAGCTGTAAAGAACCAGCATGTCCATAGCGCCTTCAATTTCATTTATTACGTCTTCAATTGTCTGTTCCGAGCGATAGCAGGGAATCACAAAACTCACAAATTTATTTCGCATATCGTTATTTTACACCATTTCACAGTATCTTTTCCATCAGTATCATGTCCCCGGTCTCTCCATCGGAGCACAGCACCTTCGGCAGATCCTCTGTCTTCACAAAGCCTGCATGTTCATAGCTCTTAAGTGCAGAGATATTATCCGCAAAAACCCTGAGTATAAGCCTCTTCAGGCCAAGCTTTGATGCTGCATACCTGCACATGAGCTCTGCCGCTTCATTACCATACCCATGACCTGTAGCATCATCCTCGCCGATGAAAATCCCGTACTCAGCGGTTTTCTCCTTCATATCTATGTCTCTTAAATATACGCTTCCCACCGGGTTATCTTCATTATCTCCAACGCCTCTGCCACCATCCGCAGCATCCTTTGGACAAATGATAAGCTGTACCACTTCTCCGGTCTCCACCTTGGTCTTCATCCAGTTGTTGTGAATCTCATCAGTAAAAACTTCTCTGTATATAAAATTGTTTCTAACCCTCGGATTGTTTCTCCACTTCACAACCATGGGCGTATCGTCATAGGTTATCTCCCGCAGATAAACCTTATCACCTTCTATAACTTTCATATTTATTCTTCCTTACCTCACATCCCACACTAAAAACTCCCCGGCGACTTCATCAACCTTCTCAGCACTGATCGTCCTACCTGCATCGGCGTAGTATTCCTTCATCCACTCAAGGTCCGTATCCTTATCCGTTATCACAAGAGCTTTATCATCAAAAATCGCATTCCCCATGTTCTCGCTAAGCCCAAAGGCACGAAGCTTTTCCTTCTCAATGGGGCTCTTGGATGCCCAGCCTCCCATCAGCGTAACATTGCTGACAGCATTGCTTTCTCCAAACATCTTCTGAGAATAGGTATACCCGGTATCCTCGTAGGCAACCGAAGTATAGACATCCATAAAATAAAAGTTATCACTGTGCATACCGCAGTAATCATAAAGCTCTTCGTAGGCTTTGTTATATTCTGCTCTACCCTCACACTCCGCCTCGGTTACGGCCAGAGACGGTCCCATAAACCTGAAACACATTGAAGCAAATGCCACAAGACAGAAGCCCGCAAAAATATGAAGAACCTCGGTCACATAGAGCCTTGGCATATCGCTCTCACTGTCCCTTTCGCGGATAGGTCCTGTCACGACTCTCCTTAGCATTTCTTCCACAAGCACCACAAGTACTGTAATTTCTATGAGATATAGTGAATGAGTTATCCTTATCGGATCCCTGCCTCTGACCAGAATATAAAGCCATATCAGGGTTCTTCCGGCAAATAACAGCGCAGGTCTCCAGGCTGCGAAAAGTAGCCTGCTCACGGTCTTTTTATGCCTTTTGCTCTCGTATAAAAGCAGCATGACATAGGTGACAAGATACATGATCCACGTCACTATATTCCAGGGAGAATCTGTCATAGGATATTCAAAACCCGCCGGTTTTGCCACACTTCTTAGTCTGTACAAATATGGTGAAATACATCCTGCCAGTCTGTAGAAAACAGATTTCTCATTATATAGCTTTTTCCCATAGGCGGCAATTTCCGCCATCTTTTCCGCATCTATGGCATCATCCAGGCCGAAATTGTAATTGACCAAAAGCTCATACTCACTTTCCTTAAGGCCGATGCTGTCATAGAAATCCTTGTTCTCATCATAAGAAGGTATCTGATAAAAATCGTACACCTCGGTTCTACTGTCAAAAAAAGAATTAAACTCTCTCCAATCTTTAGTGGAATATCCCGCAAAATGAAGGAGTTCACATATTATCATCCCCGCTGCAATTGCTATCACAGGCAGAGCATTTTTCTTTAAACCATTTTCCCTAAAAAATCCATCATCCTCAAATCTGTAAAAAATCACAAGAAGCACAAAAGGAAGCATCAAAAGTGACATCTCTGACCTTGTAAGAAATGCCAGTATGATAAAACCTGTCGCCGCTATATCCTTCCTCTCAAAGAATAAAACTGCTGCCGCACTGCACATCATTGCTACCACAAAGGTGTACTGAACAATAACAAAATGTCCTCCTACAACAGTAAGGAAAACGGCCATAACCACTAAAATGCATATTATGCGCATCGCTGTCGCCGCTATCTTCGGCGCCTTATGTCCGACCTTGTCTACAAGGATATCCGAAATAACTCCCGCGAAGGATCTGACAAGCACAAACAAGCTCACATATTGGCAAAACAAAAGATATATCCCGTAGCAGTCAATTTTCCCGAACACCTTGTAAACAAGGCTTATCAGGAAGCTTATCGGATAGAGCATCTGGATATTGTGTCCCTCAGGTGTACCCGTGAAAACTCCCGCGAGAATATCCTTCATCAGGACATCATCGTTTAAGTCAAACCAGTAAGAGTACAAAAGTCCCATAACAACTGCAAAAGCAATTGTTATGAGACCTGTAATTATAGAATTGGCTGATGGGAAGCTCTTTTTATTTTCCATGTCACTAATTTTCTACATTGCAATTATATAGCTTTGTAATACTCTTTTACTCGCATTACTACTTCATCAAGATCTTCGTTTGTAAGACTATAGTACATCGGCAGTCTAAGGAGTCTTAAGCTTTCCTTGGTCGTATACTTATCTTCGCCATGGAATCTGCTGTACTTAAGGCCGGCCGTGGATGTATGAAGCGGCACATAATGTGAAGCAGGAAGGATATCGTTGGACTTAAGGTACTTTATAAGTCCCTCTCTCTCCTCGAAATCCTTGCACTTTATATAGAACATGTGCGCGTTGTGCTTACATTCCTCCGGAACATAAGGAAGCTCTATTTTACCGGCATCCGAGAGATCGGCAAAAGCCTCCATGTATCTGTTATAGTGATCCATTCTCGCATCATTTATCTCATCTGCCATCTGAAGCTGTGCATAGAGATATGCCGCATTCATATCACTCGGAAGATAGGATGAACCGGGCTGAAGCCAGGTATATTTATCAACCTTTCCAAGCTGGTAAAGTGTTCTGTTGGTTCCCTTCTCCCTTATGATGATCGCATCGTTTACAAAAGTCTCATCGCGAAGAAGAAGCGCTCCGCCCTCTCCCATACTGTAATTCTTGGTCTCATGGAAGCTGTAATTTCCAAAATCACCTATCGCGCCAAGGGCTCTTCCCTTATATGTTGCCATAACGCCCTGCGCCGCATCCTCAATAACAAAAAGGTTATGACGCTTTGCGATGTCCATAATGGTGTCCATCTCACAGCCAACACCCGCATAATGAACAGGAACAATTGCCCTGGTCTTAGGTGTTATCGCTGCCTCAATCAGATTTTCATCAATATTCATCGTATCCGGTCTGATGTCGACGAATACCACCTTTGCTCCTCTAAGCACGAATGCGTTTGCTGTGGAAACAAAGGTGTAGGAGGGCATTATCACCTCATCCCCCTCCTTAATGCCCGCAAGAATCGCAGACATCTCAGTAGCGTGGGTACATGAAGTGGTCAAAAGGCACTTGTTTACACCTGTCTTCTTCTCAAACCACTCGTTATCCTTTTTGGTGTACTCACCGTCTCCGCAAATCTTCTGGTTTTCCACACATTCTTTTATGTATTCCATCTCCTTCCCGGTATAGGGAGGTACATTAAAATTAATTCTCATAATCTCTCACCGATCAGTTTCAAAGTTGTCTGAATCAATTGTCCTTTTGTTCAAGAAAAATCTTTCGTGTGATAAAGTTATATACCATTACTATGCCTGTAGCTCCGAACTTGAAGAACAGGTTCTTCGCAAAACTTTCGCTCATGATGCTCTGGAGCCATTTCCAGTGCATGTAGATAAGGTCAACACCTACGTAAAGGCAGAGCTCATTAAGTCCCATACCGATAATGCTGAGGATAAGGAAAATTGTAAACTCCTTTTTCCTACTCATATCGTCTCTGCGGACAAAAACAAATTTAAAGCTCAGAATATAGTTCACAACCACCGACACCGTAAAGCCGATAAGTCCCGAAACAAGATAATAATACGGGAAAACCGATGCGATACCTGTCTTAGTAAATACAAAGTTGGCTCCGAGATACAGAAAGTAATCCACAAAAAAGCAGAATACTCCGACAAGTCCAAACTTCATTATCTGTTGCAATAAATTGTTCATAATTCCTCCGTTTTAAAAAGCATCTTCGCGGAGAAATCCGTCTCCACTGTCACTTACCTCGCCGCATAAACTTCAAAGCGGTCACTTTCAAAGATTTTATTATACTTCAGGGTTTCAAGGAAGTCCAATAACATGGTGTATTTTTTGTCTGCCGTAACTTCTCCCTCAAAATTCGGGTTCACGATAACTACAGGAAGCTCCGTACTATCGCCCGTCTCAAACCCGGAAATAGCGTCTTCAAATTTTTGTATTGTATTCGAATCAAGATTTGGCCATGTACTGAAAATAGCCGGTTCCATGTCAAGGAGATACGAAAGCCCCGGGGCATTTCCGAACTGTAAAAGCTTTTTATCCCTAAGCCCCTCTTTGCTTAATAGACTACTTAGCTCCGCAAGGCTGTCAGCATTTTCAGGTGTCGTGTACATACCCGCTGCCTTGGGAAGCTCCTGCGTTCCAATAAGAGCGGATCTCTCCGTTCCGTCAGTCCCATCCACAAAGCTGTATTTATAATGAAAGATCGTGCTCTGGAAAAATATCAGAACAAGAATCGCCATATACATAGCCTTCCAGGTAAAGTGCAGTTCCTTTGCACCTGCTGCCTGTCTCACTCTTCTGAACATCCACATGATAAATGGCGCAACAATGAAGAGATTGTTAAGAAGCGGGTAGGTATAGTTATTGCTTCCAAGCGGTGTAATTATCATAATCAAAAGGCACGCAAGGCAAAGGCTTCTCTCCGATGCCTGTCCGCGAAGGACCCTGGTAACACCGAGAGCAAAGAAGCAGATACCGCATATCAGGAACATCATCGCCGGTTCAAACATTGAGTCATAGTAAAAATAACTCCTGGTAAATACGCTCTCCTGATAGTAGTAATAGAGCAGCATAAATATGCCGGCAATATATAATATTCTCTTAATCCAGTAAAATCTTCCGGGCTTCATAAAAAACATGATTGAGCCCACGATCATGCAGGGTATCATGATTACCATATGCTTAAAGCTTGTATACCATGCCGCTAATATTGCTCCTGCCATTCCTCCTGCCGAATAATCCGTTGCTTCGGCGGACATTGAAAACAGCGAGGAAATCATTTCGGGATAAGCTCCAAATCCGTAGGTAATACTGATTGCAATAAAAGGAATGATAAAACCTATCAAATATCCCGCAATGCAAAGTCCGGTTTTTCTCATAATTTCCTTGAAGCTATTTTTATGGATACCCTCGTAGTACCACAATATAAGTATCATGGCCGCTTCGACAATATTGGGAAATCTCACCATCACGGAGATTCCAAAGAAGAAACCGGCCAATACAAATTTCCATTTTGTGACCTGATAATCGGTCATGGCATGCATCAAAAGAAGCGTGCCTGTGGTGAAGCAAAAATATGTCAGATAATTATAAAGAATTACTCTGGGACACCAGCAAAGATTTATGGCGATTATTTCACCGATGAACATCATCCAGCCGGGCATCCATCGCTGAAGCAGATAATACGCCACGATTGCAGTCGCACTGATCACAAAGGAGCAGTAAATGTTCATCCCCAGCATAGTTTTTCCGCCGGGAAGCGCCATAAATAATCTGCCCACCATATTGGGAATGTATGTCGCAATGATCCACATGGGATCAAGGTTTCCCGTATACTCGTAATTCCCAAGGCTGTAGGTTGTGTCGGTTATATCAACCCCCTGCGCCACTCCGATAAGAGGGTACAGAAGCAGAATTATAGGAAAAACCCACTTTTCGAGCGGTTCCTGATATTTTTTAAGTCTGAATATTTTTTCTCTGACTGCGCTCAGTGTAAGCATACCCTCACCTCTGTTGTGTTACCTTCTGGCTGTCAACCCTGTATACCATGTCGCACTTCTCGATGGTCTGAAGTCTGTGCGCAATTATTACAAGTGTCTTTTTTCCGTGCAATCTGTTTATGGAATCCATAATCGCTGCCTCGGTCTCATTATCAAGCGCACTGGTCGCCTCATCGAGAACCAGAACCTCGGGATCCTCAAAGAGCGCTCTTGCGATACCGATACGCTGTCTCTGTCCGCCGGAAAGCCTGATACCTCTCTCACCGATAGTGGTATCAAGTCCGTCGGGAAGGCCTCTGACATATTCATCAAGCTGAGCCTCCTTAAGGGCTGCCCAGACCTTGTTATCATCTATATCCTCATCCGGAATACCAAAGGCAACATTTTTCCTTATGGTTGAATCCAGCATGAAAATTGTCTGCGGAATGTAACCTATATTCTTAAGCCACTCCGGATAATGTTCTCTTATCTCAACGCCATCAGCCAAAATCTCACCGGTCTCGATTTTTAATAATCCCAGCATGATATCAACGATTGTTGTCTTACCGGCACCTGAGGTTCCGACAATACCGATTGACTTTCCAACCGGAATGCTCATGTCTGCATTTTTCAGGACATAAGCCTCGGAATTCGGATAGTGGTAGGTAATGTTTTTAAGCTCTATACTCTTATGAACAGGAAGCTTTTCAACCTGCTTCATCACCCTGTAATCCTCAGCTTTATAAGAAACAGAACCGTCGTTGATCTCCTCCTGGAGGTTATCACTTACGTTCATGAAAAACGGCTCAAAATAAGCTATCGAAGTGAGGTAGTTGTTGATTCTGTTTGCACTGGGAAGGAGTCTTGCCGCAGCTGCACCAACAACGGTGATTGTTCCCACCATGTCATTAAGATCCTTACCGTACGCAATCATAACCAGCATATATCCGATCATTCCGGCTATTCCGATAGTCTCTATAAGAAGTCTTGGCGTTGAATTATAAAGATTGTACTTCTGAACTGCATTCACATAACCGGCACCACAATCTGCATAGCCGTTTATGAAATAATTCTCTTTGTTGGCAATCTTTATTTCCTTGATTCCCATAACAGACTCTTCAATCCACTTAAATAGTCCGCTGTAGTAGTCCTGGTTATCCTGACCGGCCTTAACCATGATTGGCTTGATAATATATTTGATAACCAAAAGAACCGTAACAAGTAATACTGAAATAAACAGTGTCAACTTGAAATCCTTAATAAGCAACATGATAACAAGACATGTAAACACTATTACTTCAGAAATAAGCTGAAGACAACTCAAAATAAGACCATACATATTGTTAACATCAGAGGTTATATTTCTCTGAATTATTGATGTATCAGCATTTAAATAATACTCATAGGGTCTTTGCATGAAGTTGATCATCATTCGCCTTGAAGTAGCAAACTGATTTGTATATACAAACCGAAGCTGTATAACATTTATGATAAAAAGCACTATATTCTTAACTATAAATATCAATATAATGGACAGGAATATCAATATCGCAAACTGCTCTACGCTGCTACATCCAAGGAAATTGTAAGCAGCATAAAGATTTTTGTGTTCCGGTAAATTATCCTTCTCTAAAATCGTCTGCATAGCCGGTATCAGCATTGCAATTCCAAGTGTCTCAAGAATACCGCCCAAAAGCATCATCAGTACAATGAGCACCATCTGCTTTTTCTGACGGCCATCCAATAAGACCATCATCTTGTTATAAATCTTTTTCATGTTTCTCCTATTTAGTCATCAATTATCTGTTCGTTTAGTCGGTGGATCTCAGGGGCTTCGTATTTGTCCATGAAATCATCGCCGAGGAAAAGTTTTTCGTCGACGAATTTAATAGAATCCACAACTGTATAAACAGATACTAGTTTATCAAATTTCAAGCCATCGATAAAGTTTAACATCTCCATCGGGAAGGTGCCTGCAAGGAGGATTACCTCCGGGAACTTTGTCTTGTAGTCAAGATAGTCGCGGGGATGTTGCTTAATCATCACTATGGCATCCTTGCCGTTAACGGTGCCGTAATCTCTGACCAGGTCTTTAAAGAGTCTTTCTCTTGTTTCCAGGTCGCAGAGAGGCTCCGATAATATCAATACCCTCGGCTTGTCCGCGCCTTCCTCAAGCTGCTTTTTGAGCTCATCCATATTTTCAACAAAGAGCTTAAGCATAAGGTCCTTATCGGACTGTGTGAGTTCCTGAACCAGCGGCTCGCGCGGAACTTCAATGTATTTAGGACAGGGGTAGTCGAGAATAGAGATATCGTTGACCTCCATGTCTATGCAGTATCTGCCCCATCCGTTTTGAATGAAGATGAGTCCGGTTGAAGCAAGCCACGCCTTGAACTTAAAATGTCCGTTGTTGTCGTAGCGCGCCTGATCACCGTATTTTATGCAGTTAAGTCCGTCCTCAAGGGCATGATATCTGATCTTCTTGTAGTTGAGATAATAGCCGATCGGATCGGAGTCGCAGAACACATAGATGTCCTTGTACTTTGTGAAATCCACAGGGACATACTTCTCCTGCAGCTGCGCAAATCTCTTACAGAATTTTATTCTGTTTATCATGTTCTTCGGAAGGCTTCCGGTATTAGTGCGAAGCGGTGCAAGCTCAGGGAAAAATGTATCAACTTTTTCGTCGTACTCGATGACCTCCTCAAAAAGGCCGCAGTCCCTGGCTCTGTCCACCATACTTCCAAACTTGTTGCTCATCTTGGAGAGCACAAGCGTGGCGCGTCCCGCCATCTCACTTCCCGCGCCGGCTTTGGAAGCTCCGATTATAGCTCCCGAAAACTGATGTAATATATGAAATTCCTTAAGGCATGCCACATACACATGATAAAAAGTGTGGCATACATATATTCTCTCGTGCAATTTTTATCTCTTCTTTCTCAAATTCCTGTAAAACCACAACAGCCTGTAATAAGCATAAAACAGCAGATGCGACTTCATCTGCATGCCGATCAGCTTCTTTTCCTCTGCGTGGATTCTCTCCAGATAATAGGGGTTATTCTGAAAACCTGGAAAAGCCTCCTTCATCTCTAGCCCCATCTTCTTAGTAAAGTCATAACACCCCTCGATGTGCTGTTCCTTCGGCATGGCTGAAAACAGTGTGTTCACATAAAACAGCACTGTGTACATAAATTCTATCTCGGGTTTGTACTTCTCGAGATATCCGTTCTCCTTAGCCTCAGCAAGTATCTGTCTTCCGGCTGTCATCCTGTCCTCAAGATTTTTCTTAGAGACTGTATGAACAGTTGAGGCGTCATGCTGAAAATAGAAATAGAGCGGCTCCTCAATATATTCGAAATGCTTTACGCGAAGCATCCATGTATTGCTGACAGCATTATCCTCGTAGAAAATATCCTCGGGAAAGACGTAGGCCTTTGTCAGCGTACTTCCGTTCTCGGTAACGGAAACCGGCTTTGTATCTCCCATAACAATATTTCTTTTGTAGATCTTCACCACCAGACTTCCGGTGTCCAGAAGGAGCTTCTTATACTTCTCCTCATCCATCACACCTGTCTGCTCTTCATTATTGTTGTGAACAATCTGCCCGGGAGTAAAGGTATAACAATCCACAAGGCTGTAATCGCAGCCCACCATGTCTGCGCCGGTTTCATCAGCTTTCTTAAGAAGCCTCTCATAATAATCCGGAACCACCCAGTCATCAGCATCGATAAAGCCAAGCCACTCACCCTTGGCAATTCCAAGTCCTATGTTCTTGGCTCCGCCCTGATGGTGATTGACTGGGCTGTGAATTGCCACAAATCTTCCGGGATAGCGCTTCTCATAATCCTGCATCAGCTCAAAGGAATTATCCGCCGAGCAGTCGTCAACCGCAATTATCTCAATCTCCCCGTCAGGCAGGGTCTGCCCCACAAGTGAATCCAGACAATGTTTCAATTTATCCTCTCCCGCCATATTGTAAACGGGCACAATTACGCTAAGTCTCATAACCTGGAGAGCTCCTCCCCAAGTACCGCCGCTATCTGCTCCATATCAAAACGGTTATAACGCTGATCTATCCAGAAAGCGAGCATGTTATCCGAAAAATGAGCCGAGGTTTCGCAAGCTTTTGCCGCATCCGGAAGGATCGGCCAAAGTACCGGCGCATAGACACCTTTTTCCGCAAGCATTCTCTCAAAACCATCGCGGGTAATATTCTTGCCCGCTTCCGTGATAGCACTCCTTCTCATAAAATCAATATCAAGCACAATGGGAAGCATAAACGGAGTGTATTTATACTCTCCCTCATAAACCTCCGGAATCCCCGGAAGAAGACTGAATGCTTTCCCACAAAGAGGCAGCTCCGACAACAATTTATACAGATTCCTATAATTGGCCCTTCTTCTGTCGCTCATTTTGTAGGTATCAAAATCGCTCAAAAGTTCTGCGCTCACATCCGACATATGATAGGGATCAAGCCCGTCACTAAGGCTGTCCTCAGCGTCCGAGAGAAGCTTTCTGAAATGCACCTTAAGCTCCGGATCTCCTTTTTCAAGATATTCACTCTTCTCAGTGAGAGCCTCAAGCCTGAGCGCGGTAAAATCTGTCTCTCCGGTAAGAGCCCCCATCAGAAATTCACTTTTACTAACCGCAAAGGCTCCGTCCGGAACTCCAAGCCATTTGCGTATGCTTCCCACCTGATAATCCGGGATAGCATTCTTTGTTAAATAGGCTTTATCATCAAACAGAATATGCGTGACGTCCTCAATTATCACAGCATCACTGCATCTCTCTCTGATGCTCTTTGCAATATTCGCAGTATCTGATACTCCGAAATAATTCATTATAAGAATAACCGGCTTAAAAGAGCCTTCGCCCTTTCCTTTTTCAAGCTTAGAAAAAAGGTCCTCTGCATCTATACTGAGATCTTCCTTAACCTTGTAATACACAAGCTTAAATCCGCGCACTTCAAAAGGGAGAACCATCGAATCGCATGCAAGTGCCGGCAAAAACGCCGTAAGCGCTCCTTCTTCCCTGGGATTTATGCCATCATCCTGAAAACGGGCGATAATATCGTCTGCCACAAAGCCGATAGCATCCCTTCCGCATCGCAGAAACTCTATATAGCGCCCCGCCTTTTCGGCAACTTCTGAAAGTTCAAAGGTCAAATCCTTTCGCTCTGTAGTTTTTTCTAAATTGAACTCGCTTCCGATTTCGTACATTTTCACTCCCCGATTTCTAAATAATTACTGCCGCCGATTCATCAAAAGATCACTCGTAACTTCCGTGGTAATAGGTCTGTCTTACTTTTCCGTTTTTATATTCCCACACATAGCCTATGCCCGTTGAGCTCAAGGCTGTAGGTCCCTGTCTCAGCCCCTCAACATAAATATAATACGTACCTGATTTCTTAAATCTGCTGCCCTTGAATCTTTTTATGGTTTTCTGACTCTTCTTTTTTGATGCATGCCCAACCAGGGTATATCCCTTATCGCGATTTTTCGACACATAGATATTATAACCTTCATTGGCATATTTCACGCGGTCCCATTTGATATTAAGTGATCCGCCAGAGATTTTCACAGCAAAATCATTCCCATAATTATATGACTTTATCATGGGCTGTGCAAAGAGATATATCCTGTCGGACCATTCACTCTCGTAGGTCTTCCCGCCCACAAGCGCCACGGACCTGACCTTGAACGAATAGCACTTGTTGTTATCGATCCTTCTGCTGAAAGAATTCTTAAAGGAAACTCCCTCTCTTATGCGCCTTCCGAACCTGTCCATGAAAACATATTTGAAAGTCGCAGCCGTCTGCTTATCCCAGGTGACATATACGGTCTTCTTGTTCGAATACCACTTCGCCTGGGTGAGCCCCGTCACCTTCCCGGGAATAGTTTTCATTATCGCCGTGCCTACGGTTTCTTCCTTATCCCCCTTGGAATCCGTATACAGACACCTTAGCGCAACATAATAGATTGTCCCGGGGTTCAGGCTGTTAAAAGTATAGCTGATTTCAGTATCTCCAAGGACCACTCCGTGCTTTTTTGCTGCCTCCTCAGCTTCACTTTTACTCTCAGCAATCGCCGGATAGTACTCCTTTGCTCCCGGAACCTTAACCCAGTGCATGGTCACGCTGTCGGTGGAATACATAGTCTGCGTGATCACCGTAGAAGCTGCACTTACAGGAAAATTGTTTGCAAAGACAATGGAGAACATTGCCAGCACATTCGCGGTCATTATGAAAAACAGCCTTTTAAAATTGTACTTTTTCATGTCAGCTCTCCTTACCCTTCTTACCGACAATTCTCTTCATGATCAAATTGAAAATGAAGGCTGCCAGAACTATCAGGACAATGAATATCGCCAGTTTCAGGATTTTCTTTATCAGTGTATTGGTATCAACTATAGCATAAACAGCTTCCTCACCGTCCATGTTCACTTCGACATAACTTCCGATCTTTTTGGAAGAAGTATCCTTCCACTTTCCATCCTTATAAATCTTTACTATAGGATTCTTGTAAGGACTGTAAAGTCTGATCTTCCTGTCTGCAGATTGAATATAGGAACCCTCATGAACATTGATCCGATATACCACCGCTTCTCTCTCGGTGAGTGGCATCTCGGTATTATATGAAGGCTCGTCGACAACCTGTGCATCGATATAAGCATCATCCCCGTAGCTTCCGCCAAGGATTGCTATCGGCTTTCCGGATTCATCATCCTTTCCTTCACTCTCGATTGCTTTGTTTGTGGCAACATATTCACCTGTTAAAATATAGGTTCCTTCCATGACCAGATTGGATACATCCGGCCATTTTACATAGTAACCTTCCCTAAGCTCTTCCTCAGGGAACTCAAGATTGGCAAGGCTCTCTCCATAAGCAAGCTCCTGCTCACCGATTCTTTTACCTTCTACCTCAAATATAACCTTAAGATGTCTGAAGGCATCACCTATTCCGTCCTTTTCCAAAAATTTCTTGTACTCCACAGGCTGCGCAATAGCTTCAAAGTTTATGTCATCAATTCCGCCGACCTTGTTCTCGACAAAATAGTTGCCGCTGATATTATCAAGCTTTGCCTTCCTTGTTTCGGAGTCGGAATTAACTATTCCTGCTATTGAACCGAATCTTTCACTCGGCTCCTCGTGCCATGTCGCCATGGCATTACAGCCCGTTATGGTCGTTCCGTAGCCGGTTATTCCGCCCACATACTTATTACCTTCAAGGAGGCATAGAGAATCACAGTCCCGAATAATGGACATTGACTGCCCTGCAATTCCGCCCGTATAACTTCCTTCCGTACTTCTGGCGTAGCCGATACCCTCGCAGTTTGACACAATTCCCTGCGCCATGTATCCGACGATAAGTCCCGCTCCGTCCTTCTTTGACTCAACCGTTGCATCATTCGTGCACTCGAAGATAATGTTCTTAAGAGTATATTTACTTCCTCTTCCGATATTCAGATTGCCGGCTGCATTCTCCTCGGGATCCTCCTCGTCAATTGCCATGGAGCCCGCAATTCCGCCTATATCAATGTCTCCCTTGACCGTGCCCTTATTCTTGGAACTGTCAACACGGCCTGTTCTCGCCTGCTGTATATCTTCATCCGATACATCAGTAAAAACAGACGCATCATCGTTATAGATGATATCCAGTCTGTCAGACAGAATATGGTAGATTTCGTTAACCTGATCGTTTACCGCTGCCAGGTTGGCATTGAGCGTGTGGGAAGTGGACTTCCCATCCTGGTTTATATTTTCTATAGAACCCGATATTCCTCGCAGATTCGCATGCAGTGAATCAAGGCTTGCATCCCAGTCGCTTCCAAGTCCCGAAAGTCTCAGCTTTTCCTGAGAATTCAGATAATCAATAATACTTCTGGTGCAGTTTGTTGCTTCACGAAGCTCGCCTTCCGCATCCTGCAGCGCATGAATCGCATTCTCGGTTTCTCCGATAACAGCGTCCGTAGCAGAGCTCGCGTAGGGTTTATAGGTCTCAAGAATAGTGGAAGCTCCGCCAAACATTCCGGACACATTGCTTCCCGTCTCGGATGCAAGCTGCTGAAGCTCGGCAAGATAAGCATTCAGCTGCGCCTGCTCTTCAGCTGTCAGCTTCCTCAGCTTTCTGTTTCCGTTTTCATCATAGACATAATTACCGTTCGCATCAGTCTCATACATTAAACGGTTAATGGCTTCCGACAGACTCTCCATCCTCTGAGTCTTCTCGTTAGTGTTGGCCATTTTGTCATAGATATCTCTTTCACTGCTCTCGATCGCATCTCTGTCTTCATCCGAAAGCTCGCCCTCGACGTTGATGTTCTCGATAGCTCTGGCTAGCGCATTATTAAAGTAATACATCTTATCCGACGCACTTGACATATGATCAAGTACCCCGGGGATATTCTGCATAACATATTCAAAGCGCTCAATTACAGCATTAACAACACGGACATTGGCATTTACAGAGGTTGTCAGTTCTCCCGTAAGTGCGCGGCCGTCATCCACAACTCCGTTCGCGTAGCCGGTCAGATCAGTGACATCAGAGGAAATGACATCCACGTCTCCGTCCATATCCGTGAGAGTTTTATTAACAAGGTCGTGAAGCTTATCAGCTGCTTCAGGAAGTGTCTGGATATCCTCCGGCTCAAGGTAAGGTTCCATCTGACCGACGATTCCGCCGATATCCTTTCTTCCGTAGATAATTCCCATGTTTTCACAGTAGGATACGATGCCCATCTGTCTTCCGACAATTCCGCCTACATTGTAGCCAACATGCTCATATCCGATATTTCCTTTATTCTTACACCTTGCGATATTTCCTTTTGAGTAGCCTGCAATACCGCCGGTATCAATACCTGAGCGAATTTTCGTCTCATCACTGCTGTCTGAGGAAATGGACTGGATTATACTCTCGCCCTTCTCATCATCCTTTACAACCCACTCAGCGTTATCATTTATACTTCCGTTATTGACGGATTCCGATACTATTCCGTAATTTTTGCCGGTGATTCCTCCTGTGTAGTAATACCCCGATACATGAGCATCATTTGTACACCCGCTTATAAGGCCGGTGTTTTCATTGATGGCTGCTATTGCGCCAACTGTATTATTGCCCTCCAGAATTCCGTTGTAAGTGCAGTTTTTGATAATGCCGAGATTCATTCCGCAGATTCCGCCGGTAAATTTCAGTTCGTCCTTCATCCTGACTTCACCGGATACATTAAGATTCTGCACTATACCGTTTATTCCTATATATCTGAAAACTCCCGTGATATAGGGATCTTCGGCATTACTGTATCCTTTTATCTCATGACCTTCGCCATTGAAGATTCCGTTAAAAAACGGGATCATCTCAAAATCGGAGCCGGTAAGATTAATATCTGTCTTAAGGCTGACTGTCTTATCAAGAGACCATGCATCGCTCTTACAATTCTTTGAAAACTCAAGGAAATCCTCAAGACTTTCAATGGAAATGCTCTTATAGACTATTTCCACAGGTTCATCTTCACCGGCAGCCGCGTCTCCCGATGTGACTTCACCTCCGGTGCGAAGCCTTATCTGATATGCCTCCTCATCGGCAAGCTCATCGCTGCTTTCCTTCTCGCTCTTTTCAAGCATGGAAGTAGTGGCTTCACTTTTAACCCTGTTTCGAAGCCCCTCTATCAGCTCATTTTCAAGTTCATTTATTGCACTTGCATCTATGTGCGATGTGCCTGCAAAAACAGTAAACGCCAGTACAGATGCAGACAGTTTTTTCAGAATGAGTCCGGAATTTTTCTTTTTCATGCGTTCTCCTCCTCATTCACTGCGTCTCTGCCCTCAAGAAGCTTTTCGAGGTCCTCCGCGGTAATCCTGGTCGCATCAAGTCTCTCAAGATTACCACTCTGGATGAAGGCTCTCACATCGCCTCTTACAACGGCATGCATCTCACCTATAACCGTTCCGTTGATCTGCCCCTCTATTATGCCGTCAACTCGCATAAGGCCGGTATCGCGCTCCATGGTAAGAGGCAGCGTAACAGCGAATGAAGTTTTGTCTATAATACTTGCTCCTATAAGAAGTATCTGGGGCAGTACGAACATTACCAGAATAATGGATATGACCGTTCCCCGTCCGAGGCACTGTCCGATGCCGCATATAGCGCCATCCGAAGTCAGCTGTCCGATTGCAAAGCCTGCAAGCGCCAGCATTGATCCCGAAGTAATAATTGTAGGAAACGCAAAGTTCATAGTCTCAATTATCGCATCCTTATGGGACATCTTATCCTTGAGTTCCATAAATCTTCCGGAAATAACAATCGCGTAGTCGATATTTGCACCCATCTGAATTGAGCTGACAATCAGGTAGGTCATGAAGAAAATATTGTTGTTTTCAATGGTCGGGAACGCAAAGTTGATCCAGATAGCTCCCTCGATTACCAGGATAAGGAGCACCGGCATACCCGCTGACTTAAAGGTAAACAGAAGGACTACCAGAACCGCCAGAATTGAAATAACGGTAACCACCGTATTATCCACGGAGAAGGTCTTCTGAAGGTCAAATTGGCTGGTGGCTTCACCTATTACCAGAATTTGACCCTCATAAAAATTATTCGCCATGGTGTGCATCGAATTAAGGAAATTAAAGGTTTCCTCGCCCTCCTGGGGGAGATTTAAGTACACAAGAATTCTGCTGTAGTTTTCACCCTGCAGCTGTTTTTTGACGATATTCATCTGCTCATAAGCATCATCAAGCTTTTCCTGCATGCTCTCATCCAGCGTTACATATCCCTCATCCACCTCATCGTGGAGGAACATAATCATATCAATAAGAGGAACTCTGTAGGTTGATAGTCCGTTCACAAGCTTTGCGTAATTCTTGTCGTTTACCGCATAGGCCATGTAAAGAAGCTCTGCCACCTCATAATCAAGCTCCAAAAGTTCGGAAAACTCTCTCACTGTCAGCTTATCCGCAAGGCAGTAACCACCCATCGCTTCGATGTTGGCAAGACCCTGCGCGGACTTTACCTCCTCGCACTTGAGATAGGTCTGAATCAATCTCTTTTCCTTATCATAATTGCCTGCGGGAACCACGACTGCAACCATATTTGAATCCCCGAAGGTCTCGCTTATGAGCTCGCTCGCTATCTGTGTTTCATTCTTAATCGGAGTTTCAACCTTGGAATAACCATAGACAAACGGGCATTTATTCTGAACGATAAATGCCCCGATGATAAGTGCCAGGAAAATCGGCGGCACTATAAATCTTGTAAAGAAATCAAATTTTCCCACGAAAGGAATCTTGGGAACAAAGCTCTTGTGCCTTGTTTTATCCATAAGTGATCCGAAGATCATGATAAGACCGGGCATAAGAAGGAAAACTGCAACAAGACTAAGAACAATAGCCTTGATAAGACATATTGCCATGTCGCGACCTATGCCGAACTGCATGAACATCATGGCAACAAGACCGCCAATGGTGGTTAGGGAACTGGAGGAAATCTCAGGAATTGCTTTACTGAGGGCTATGATATCCGCTTCTCTGATAGGCAGATTTTCATGCTCCTCTTTATATCTGTTACAGAAAATAACCGCATAATCGATTGAAAGCGCAAGCTGAAGTACGATTGTAACGGAATCGGATACAAAGGAAATTGTACCCAGAATGAAATTGGTACCGGCTGACATTACAGCCGCAGCTCCGAAGGTAAGAAGGAGAACCGGTATCTCAGCATAAGTCTGTGAAGTAAGGACCAGCACCACAAGCACAATAACCACAACCAGAGCACTTACGGTTTTCATCTCCTTGGCGATAGTCTCCGCAGAGGCATTGCCCATTGTGGTCGACACGAAAATATCGTAGGAAGAGAGCATTTCTTTAATCTCTTCGAGTCCCTGAAGCGCCCTTTCATCCTTCTCTTCGTACTTGAAAGTAACGTCAAAGAGCGCGGAAAAATTGTTGTAATGATCCGGAGTCTCGTCAAACTGAAGCATCGAGACGTCACCGCGGGCACGAATATCCTCTGCCAGTTTTTCAGCGTCCTCATAGACAATATTGGACACCATAATCTTGGCAGATCCGTAGGTTGTAAACTCTTTTTCCATGAGATCAAGACCGATACTGGTCTCAAAGGAGTCGGGAAGATAAGCCGAGAGCGCATTCTCGACCTTGACCATCCCCGACGCGATAGCGCAGAAAATCAGAACAATTCCGAATATCAAAAAGAAAAGGTTACGTCTGTCTACGATAAAGGTCGCAACCTTGATCATGACATTGTCATCTTCCTTCTGAACAGAAGCCTTAGAACGAACTTCTCCGTGTTCAGCCATATTCAATTCCCCCTCAAAGCCTTTACATACAACAAAAAAGTCAGTTAACAGCTATAGTATTATGATACCACAAACTCCCGTCAATTCGTTAAAAAACGAATTAAAAATGCCGCTTCTTCCGCTTTTTTTGCGGCATCCTCAGCACTGTCACCCTCTGCTATCACATGTCCCCATCTGTCACCGCTGCTCTTTAACATGGTGGCCTCATCTCCGGGCTTTTTATAGATGACAACTTCCGTAACACCGGGCATCTTTTCGGCTTCTTCCACGCCTGTAACCGACAAAATGGTCTTAGCCGCATCACCGGTTTCTCCGGATTCACTGACAGCCTCTTTCGCAAATAAAAATCTTATGGCTGAGCCGGCATTCTTGGTACTCTGCCACTTTACCTCTTCCCCAAGTGTAGAGGACAGACAGCAGTCAATAAGATCAACTCCCGTTGAGAGCGGCACCAGCTTAGATGTGATAAAATCACCGCCAAGGCGCGCTGCTATCTCAACAAGCTTTGCTCCGTCCTTCGTTACCTTGATCTCTGTGTGGGAAGGACCGTTCTCTATTCCGACAGCCTCAATCGCTACCCTTGCTACATTCCTGATATCCTCCTGTACTTCATCAGACAGTCTCGAGGGTTCAGTATGTCCGGTTTCTACGAAGAAGGGAATCTCTGTGACCATCTTATCCGTTATGGTGATAATATGTGTCTTCCCATCAACTGTGAAGGACTCCACACTGACTTCAGGCCCCTCCATGAATTCCTCCAGAAGAACCTCTCCGCTTCGTGAGTATTCCTTTGTATAAGCATAGATTTTTAAAAGCTCATCCTCTGCTGTACTATTCTTATCTACAAGTACCACGCCTCTGCTAGCTGCATTATCCGCAGGCTTGCAGACAAATCTCTCGCCGAGCTTCTTAGCGGCCTCAAGGAATGCTTCTTCATCGGAAACCACATGAAACTCCGGAATCGGCACACCCTTTTCCTTCATGCGTCTTCTCATGGCTGCCTTATCCGTTGCGCAGATGGCATTTTCGTAAGAGATATCATTTTTCCTGCCAAGCTCCTCATTAACCCAGGACACGGTCCTTACCGGCATGTCACTGGTAGAAGTGATGATATAGTCGGGTTCATATTTCTTTGCAGCTTCAAGCACAGCTTCCTTATCAATTGTGCTTATGCACAAAAACTCATCGGCATCCTTTATTCCGACTGCCTCCGGATCATAGTCCAGAGCATAGACATACAGTCCCTTTTCCTTTGCTTTTTTTATGGCAGGCACCTGAAGTGCACTCGCTCCAAGTATAAAAATCTTTTTCATCGTAGTTACATCTCCGTTAGTACTTCCGCAATTCTGTCAGCACCCTGTCCGTCTATAAGCTTTTTCAGCTTTCCTGATATTTCAAGGCGCTGTGAAGTGTCCATAGATAACACTTCCTCAAGATATCTGAGTATGGCTGTCAGCGTCTCATTGGCATCGTCTCTGAAGTCACCCGCATAAGGTATGTAGCCCTCGTCAGCAAAAAACAGCGCATCAGGTTCCTGGTTTTCCGCAAACACATAGCTCACGGATAGAACACCCACCGCACATAATTCGTACAGCGTGGTCCCGGCAGGTGTGATTGCCACATCGCAGGAACTCATGATATCCGCAACATTCGATACATTCTGATGAAGGACAACATATCCGTCCTCTATAAACTGCTGAATCTTCTCCGTCACACGGTAAAATCTTCCCGCGAGAAGATGAATCTTTTTATCCCTGCTTCCTAAAAAGCCGAGCTCTTTATCTCTAAGAATCGCTGAGGCAATAACCTCGGAAAGCCCCATGGTATCTGCGCCTCCGGTGGTCAGGAAAATATTTTTTATCTCCCCCTTATTGTATCCGTAGGTTCTGTGAGCGCCTTCGAAAGCCTGCGCATTTTCACTTGCGACAAGGTCAATGTTTTGCAGGATCTCACCATCGGTTCCGTATCTCTGGGAGTCACCGGTTATCCCTGTGCCTTCGCTTTTCCTACTCTGTCTCACAAACTGCTCACGGATGGGAATATACTTGGTCCCCAAAAGAAGTTTTGGAGCTTCGCCCTCGTAAAACTCCTCGTAACCAAGTCCCGGTGCTCCAGGGCTGTAATTAAGGAGAACCGAAGCGGGGTATTTTTCCTTTTGCATGTCATCTATGTACATGGTCCTGATGCCATTGGATTCCAGCATCCTTATATACTCGGGCGTTGCATAATAGCTGTCTACAAGCATGCGATTAATCCCCTCCTCATGCAAAAAATCAAGAAGGGTTATTATTTCCTGCTCCATATTTCGCCAATTCGTTTCAAGAATCTGATATTCAAATTCGTCCTTTATGTAGGGCACAATATTATCATCCGCAGACACAAAAACGACAAAGCATTCCAGCTGCAGGAGACTGTGTGCTATTGTCCTGCAGCGCATGATATGCCCTGTCGCCACTATTTCATTTGCATCTACGCGAATTGCAATCTTATTCAATACAACTCCAATCCAGCGGTGTTCCGCGTGTCAGCTTTTGTTTTGCCTTTTTCCCAAGAACCTCTTCATAATACTTGGGCTTCATGCCCTGAATGTTGTAGGATCTAATGCTTCGCACATTTTTATCCGTAAGGACCTCGCCCTCTTCAACATCCTCTACTATGAAAAGTGATCTGCGGTTGGTGTATTCTCCCGCCTCAGCCTCTGTCGGTCCGTAGAAAATCTGTCCGAGAGCCAGCTCCGCATCGTGAACACCCTTTACCATTTCGGCGAATTCCTGGGGCTCCATGGAAAAAGCGGAATCCGCGGAAGGAATTTTTCTGTCAAGGCAGAAGTGCTTCTCAATGACCACAGCCCCGAGCGCCGCTGCTGCTATCGCTGCGGTCCCGCCCATAGAATGGTCCGAGAGTCCTATCGGCACCCCGAACTTTGCTCTCATATCAGGTATGGTTCTGAGATTAAGATCTGAAGATACTGTGGGATACACACTACAACACTTAAGCAGAATAATGTTGTCATTACCCTCGGATCTGATAGCTTCAACAGCCTCTCTTATCTCCTCCTCGGAGCCCATTCCGGTTGACATGATTATGGGCTTTCCGGTTCTCGCGATATACTTTATAAGCGGGATATCCACCAGCTCGAAGGATGCGATCTTGTAGAATTCTTCGCCTATGTTTTCAAGATAATCTACTGATGTTGTATCAAAGGGTGTGGAAAGAAAATCAACCCCGCACTCCTCGCACTTTTTCTTTATGGGCTCCATCCACTCCCAGGGAGTGTAGGCTTCCTTATAAAGGTCGTGAAGATTGTAGCCGTCCCATAATCCGCCGTGAATCTTGAAAGCCTCGGCATCACAGTCTATGGTGATGGTGTCCGCTGTATAGGTCTGTGTTTTCAGACAGTCTGCGCCCGCCTTTGCAGCCGCTTCAACGATCTGCATGGCATTATCAAGAGAGCCGCCGTGGTTGGCGCTCATCTCTGCGATTATATAGGCGCGATTTTTGTTTAAACATTCTTGTAGTTTCATATGAGTCCTCTTTCCCCTCATCCGTCAGCTTCGCTGACACCTTCCCCCCAAGGGGAAGGCTTATATTTTTCTTCTCCCAAGGGGAAGGCATATTATTTCAGTATCCCCTGCTCTGTAAGGAAACGGTACTTCAGCTCCGCCAGTAACCAGTCGCTCTCGTTATCGATGTCCTGTGACTCCACCGGGTCAATGATGTAGGGTATGGACTTCTCCATGGTCGTATCCTTCTGAATTCTGAAGGCATCGTTTCTGAAAATGTAGAACTGTCCGCATTCGTGATACTGTTTCTGAAGATCCTGGCTTCTGGTGGTCGCATACTCAGGATGAAGCATCTTCACAAGTCCCTTATCATCTATGAAAAGGCCTCTCTGAGGAGGATAGGAAAATTCCTGCATTGGAACAATTGACTCCGCTCCCGACTTTACAAGCTCGTCCATTGCTTCCTTTAATTTCCTTGCAGTTACAAAGGGTGCTGTGGGATAGATGCAGCATCCGTACTCATAACTCTGTCCCCTCTTCTCATATTCGTCAAGGACTTCGAGAAGAACATCTGCGGTTGTTGCGGTATCGTTTGAAGTCTCTGCTGATCTAAAGAACGGGACCTTCGCTCCGGCTTTTTTTGCAATCTCAGCAATCTCCTCATCATCAGTGGATACCATGACTTCGTCGAAAATTCCAGAAGCAAGCGCCGCCTCTATGGAATAATTTATTATCGGTTTACCGCAGAACTCTTTTATGTTTTTACGTGGTATGCGTTTGCTGCCACCACGAGCAGTTATTATTGCAATTGCGCTCATTTTTTGTAATACTCCACAATCTTAGTCACCGCTGCTATAACATTCTCCGCATCCTCATCAGTCATGGCTGCATACAGCGGTATCGTAATCATCTCATCATAGAGCTTCTCTGCATTTGGGCAAAGACCCTTTTTATATCCCATCTTCTCATAATAAGGAAAATAGTAGGTCGGGATGTAATGTACGTTACAGATGATATTTTCTGCTCCGAGAGCATCGAAGAACTCTTTCCTTCCAATTTTCAGCTTCTCGGGAACTATCCTTAAGATGTATAAATGTCTGCAGCAATCGGAGTTCTTATCCTCCTTCTGCACGAACAACTCCGGTATTTTGGAAAAAGCTTCATCATACTTCTTCCTGATGGCCTTCCTTCTCTCCACAAATTCGGGAAGTCTGTCGAGCTGACTGCATATAAGCGCTGCCTGAATATCGGTAAGTCTGTAATTCGGTGCAAGCAGAAGCTGCTCATAATACCACGGTCCGTCGCTCTCATGCTCCATAAGGGATTCATCCCTTGTGATTCCATGGGTACGAAGAAGCATCAGCTTTTTATATAACTCCTCATCATTTGTGACTATCGCGCCACCCTCACCGCCTGTTATGGTCTTCACAGCATGAAAACTGAAGGTTGTCATATCAGCCAGTGTTCCCACATGAACTCCGTTATATTTTGTACCGATTGAATGCGCAGCATCCTCGATCATTACAAGACCATGCTTGTCGCAGATATCCCTTATTGCCTGAAGATCAGCTGTCTGGCCGGTGTAATCCACAGGAATAACTGCCTTGGTCTTATCGGTGATCTTCCTTTCAACATCTGCGGGATCTATCTGATAGGTCTCCGGATCGATATCAGCAAAAACCGGTCTGCCACCGCAGTAAAACGCACAATTGGCACTGGCCGCAAAGGTAATGGGAGTTGTTATAACCTCATCTCCCTCACCGACTCCGGCAGCGAGACATGCGATATGAAGTGCTGCAGTATCATTGCTTATAGCGACCGCGTACTTTGCTCCTGTTATCTCGCAAAGCTTCCTCTCCATCTCAGTGATGGCAGGACCTGTTGTGAGATAGTCACTTTTTAATACCTCAACAACCGCTGCGATATCCTTATCATTTATATCCTGATGCGAATAGTATAATTTTTTCTCCCTAACGGGCGAACCCCCGCAAATTGCAGGGATTCCGATGTTGTCGTTATTCATTTATTCCCTCATCCGTCAGCTTCGCTGACACCTTCCCCTTAGGGGAAGGCTTTAAGTATTTTAGTGGTCTACTGCCTCGTGAAGTCTTGCCTTGATATCTTCGACACTCATCCACTCTGTGTTATTGCCTGAACTGTAGGAGAATCCTTCCGGAACCTTCTTGCCTGCAGGATCAGGGGTCTGTCTGTCATTGAAGGTAACCTGAGGATATACGATAAAGTGCTTATCAAACTCGTAGGTAAAAGGCGCATCCTCCACTGTTACCATGATCTCATCAAGCTTCTCACCCGGACGGATTCCGATCTCTTTTGTTGCGATTCCGGGGCACATAGCCTCTGCCAGATCCGTAACCTTGAAGGAAGGAATCTTGCTGATGAAGGTCTCTCCACCCTTTGCCTCGTTAAGAGCCTTAAGTACGAGCTCAACGCCCTCGGGAAGGCTTATCCAGAATCTTGTCATTCTGTAATCGGTTATAGGAAGCTCTTTTTCACCCTTCTCAATAAGGTTCTTGAAAAGCGGAATGATTGAACCGCGACTTCCCGCAACATTACCATATCTAACAATCGAGAAATTTATGTCCTTATTTCCGGCATAAGCATTAGCTGCGATAAACAGTTTATCTGAAACCATCTTGGTTGCACCATAGAGATTCACAGGGTTAACAGCTTTATCTGTACTGAGCGCAACTACACGTTTAACGCCTGTATTAAGAGCTGCATTAATTACGTTCTGCGCACCGTTAACATTGGTCTTTATAGCCTCGTCCGGATTATACTCGCAGGCAGGCACCTGCTTAAGAGCAGCGGCATGGATTACATAATCAACGCCCTCCATAGCGCGCTCCATACGGGCACCATCCCTTACATCACCGATGAAAAATCTCATCTGATCAGCGTGCTCTTTATACACCTTCTCATTGGCCATGGTATATTGCTTATACTCGTCACGTGAATACACAATAATCTTCTTGGGATTATAGTTCTCGAGAAGATACTCGGTAAAGCAATGTCCAAAAGAACCGGTTCCTCCTGTTACAAGTATGGTTTTATCATCTAATTTCATTTTTTACCTCTTTTCAAAGCATAATTCTAATAGATTATACTATAATCAAGGAATTCCTACAAATTATTGCATTTCATATACGGTCCACATATCCTTCTGTGATATTTGACCGCTCCATGACAAAATCGGATTACATTTCATCAAAGAATTCAGTATCTCATCCCTGTTTTCATGATCCGCAGCATATATTGCAAGTATATCCGCGTTCGCAATTTCGCTGTCTGTTATATCCTCTGTATTATCCGCATCTATATAGTAGAGCTTGTCATACACGAGCAACTCATCCGCAAGTCTCCAGATGTTATCGGGAGTAGCACTGTTATATATAACCACCGCCCTTGCATCCTGCGTCTTCATATCCTCTGAGAATTCGATTCTATCCTTGTCCTCCGGATATAGGAAAAGCACATTCCGGTCGATGAACAGTCCCTTTGCTGTTATAACCGCAAATATTAAAAAGGTACCCAAAACCGGTATCGCTATTTCTTTTATTTTTCTGGCTCCCACTATGACTCTCAGTCCGATTCTTGTGAAATAGACCGCAAGTAAAAGTATTATCGGATAAATCGGCATCTCATAACGGTTTGAAGTATCGCCGAGAAGAAGTGCGGTTTTTGCAACTACAAAAAAATAACCCGCCGAAGCAGCAAAAAGGCTTCGGATATTAGCAATGTGAAGTTTATCCTTCTCTCGTTTTATTCTCAGAAAAAAGAACAGTCCTATCAGAGCGATTACTATCATCACGATAATAAGCCATACCATACCCGACATAAGGTAATCATTCGCAAGACCAATAAAAAATCCGAATCGCTCTATGATATTGGAGCCATCTGCAAAGGCAGCCTGGGCCTCCTGTCCCCTATACCCCCTGAAGATATGTGAAAGTGACGCCGGATATACAAGAACGGCGCAGCCAAGAGCAAACGCGCAGCCGATACCATATACCAGAATGTATATTAACCGCTTTGCCATAGATGCAGCCTGCCGGATAAACTCACTGTTCTTTGGCATGAGGAACAGGAACCATATTCCGACCGCAAGCCCCATCATTACCATGAAAATCAGGAAATAGTATTGTGTTAGAAATCCCAGGAAACTTATGGCAGCAATGTCCAAAACTCTTCTTACGAATTTACTCTTAAAGTTTTTGTCAAAGGGCTTTGCGAGAGTATATCCTGTTATCTCGCTTCCATCGTAATATTTTTTTATAAGATTTATCAGTCTCATGTGACACAGCGCCGAAGCGAGCACGAAAACCGTGAGCCACATATACATCCTTATAAACATCACACAGGATATCGTCATGGGATTAAAACCGTAAGCAAACATCAGGATAAGCCTTAATCCCTTGCTCATGCCCACACTTTTCGCAAGACTGTTTAACAGAAAGAAACTTATTATGAACGCAATTATATTGACGATAAGCCCCTGCCACTTTGAAAAGACCTCCGGTGTCAGTGAACAAACCGTATGAAGCATATCATAAAAAAGCGGAGGATGGACATCCCAGGACTGCACAAGATGAACGAGTCCGTAATTAAATCCCTCGCCCTTTTTCACTACAAACTCATCCCGAAGAGTATCTGTATCCACCCATTCCCTGTCAGGATAGTAGAACCCCAAGCTTCTGTTTGTAGAAAAATATGAATAATACTCATCCTGATGAAATCCCTCTTTTTGTACGCCAAAAAAGCAGATAGTAACTATCTGCAAAACCAGGATAACCAGTAAAAGTAAGTTGTATTTTTTTGCGATTATTTTCATCAAAGTCCTCGAATTTTAGCGTGCACAACCCTGATTGTTTTTGGTGCTATTACAAAAAGAGTAAGATATGTCTTATCCCTTTTAGTCATATACTCATTATTATAGATGTTACTTATATGCTTTCTCAAAAAGCCCACCACGTTCTTTTTATAGAAACGGTTATGGCGATTCATCTTACTGATCGGTATGTGCAGCAGATAATCAAGCCTCTGAATGAGGCAGAATCGCATAGCTTCTTCCTTAAGTTCAGGGAAGTTCTTTTTCACAAGATTTCTTGCAACATCCGAATTTCTTACTATATCCGTAAATACCGGCGGGAAGTAATCCTTCTGATCAGCTTTCTTTCTTGAGTTACTTCCGCTTCTGTAAAAAACATGATAATACTGCTGCGGAAGAATGACGAGCTTCTTCACTCTCTTCAGCATGTGTATCATGAGATAAAAGTCCTCGTTAAGCTCACCCTCCGGGAAGCCTTTGCACTCTCCCTGAAAAAGCTTCCTGCTTGTCAGCTTGGTACAAAATGAGGCGTCACCTGTATGCATAAGAAGTGTCCTCATATGCTCAGCACCGGTCACAGTGTTTTCCGTAACAGGCGGGATGCAGACATCCGGAAGTCTTGTACCATCCTCTGCAATCTCATCCCTTGAAATCTGAGCCATCAGAACAGGTTCCTTTTCAGTGCTGTTTTTGATTATGGCTTTCATCAAGGTCTCATACATATGCGGGTCCACATAGTCATCCGCATCGACGAAACCTATATAATCGCCGGTCGCCGCACTGAGCCCCAAATTTCTCGCCTTACTGCTGCCGCCGTTATCCTGGTGGAGCAGGAGGATGCGTGGTTTTTCTCCGGCTGCTGCGTTACTGCTATCCTGCGTGGAACTATCTTTTCCGTCAGCATTAAAGCCATGTGAGTCAATGTAATTCTGGACACGAGCGTAGGTATCATCGGTAGAGCCGTCATCCACAACTATGATCTCCAGTAGTTCATCGGGGTAAGTCTGGGCACAGACTGACTCTATGCAGCGGATTATAAGGTCTTCTATGTTATATGCGGGTATGATTATGGTGATTTTTTTTGTAAACAAATTGTATTCTCCTGTCCCCTCATTCCAGGTGATTGTCTTCCTTGAGGGTTCGGATGAAGCCCGGCGCTTTAAGCACCTTCGCGATGCTCATGGGGCCATCCTTAGGCGTATTGTAATTCGTGCCGCCGGTAATGCTCTTACAAAATGAAAGGAGTCTTTCTGCCGCGCATTTTGCATTCCAGGTAGTCTCGATCGTTTTATAGGCATTTTTCTGAAGGGCACGTTTTTCTTCGGTTGATAGATTTATGAAATCTGTGAGTTTTTTCCTAAGTTCATTCTCATCGCAGTTATCAAAGGTAAGTCCGTTCACGCCGTCCTCTATGAGGTAGGGCACAGCTCCGGCTTCAGAGGATGCAATAACCGCGCAGGCGCTGTTCATCGCTTCATTTACCACTGCTCCCCAGCCCTCGAGATAATTGCTGCCAAAGATGAATACATGGCTTTTTTCCATGATATCACGCACTTTGTCGGGATTGACAGCTCCGTGCAGGGTGATATTTGTCAAAAGCTCTCTTTGCCGTATTTCTTTCGAAAGGGCTATGGCAAGCGGTCCGTCTCCGACCACATCTATATGGAAATCAATTTCCTTTTCTCGCAGTATTTCTGCAGCTGTTACCGCAAATTCAGGATGCTTTAATTTGATAAGTCTTGATGCAAGACAGATCCTAAGCTGATCGCCATCCTTATAAAGCATCTCGTCAAGCGCTTCATCCGTATACTGTCGTAGCGGTGGATAATATCCCCATTTATACATCTTCCCGGGATAAGCACCTATAAGGCTAAAGTCTCCCGAGACATACGCTCCTGCGCAGAGCATATATACCGGTGAATTCTTGTATTTTATATGCTCCTCGTATTTTGCTTTTAAACCTCTTGGGGAAATTGCCTTCCATCTTCCCTCGCGATAGATTCTTTCACTGACGCGAATCACTGGTTTTCCGGAGTCGAGTCTTTCTTTTATAAGTCTCTCCGTAAGGCTCGCCTTGTCTTGACCGGTCCAACCAAGCATAAGTACATCGCAGTTTTTTATAAGCCCTGCGCATGCATCCTCATCCTCATACATTCTGTGAACATAAGGGATGCTGTCCGTATCAGAATTCCATCCCATATTTCGTCGTCCCTCCTCCATGGGCTGTGTCTCTATGAAAGAGAAACCATCGCCTATGCGGGAGTACATCTCATCACAAAGGGGAATCTGGTGGTGGTTTATGAAGTTTGAGATAAAGGTGATATTTAATCCTAGCAATTTATGTTATACCCCTCATCCGGCACTTCGTGCCACCTTCCCCCAGTGGGGGAAGGCATATTATTCTTCATCTATCCCCCAAGGGGAAGACATATTATTCTTCATCTATCCCTCAAGGGGAAGGCATATTTCTTTATATATCTCCACGAGCCGTTTGAAGTTGGCGGCGGGATCGTGGGTTATCATCGCGTGCTTGCGGGCGTTATCGCCGTACACAGCTGCAATAACAGGCTCTCGGAACATCTGTCTGATACATTTTGCAAGATCCTCGGGATTTCCTGCTTCAAACAAAAGTCCGTCCACATTTTTCTCAAGCATATCCGGGATTCCGCCGGTATCGGCAGCAACCACGGGAACCCCGAGAAGCATGGCCTCTGCCATGGAATTGGGCGAGTTTTCCAGAATCGAAGGACAAATAAACAGGTTGCACTTAAGAAGCTGTTCCTTCATCTGCTCTGCAGAGAGCTTTCCCAGCATCACAACCTTACCACCGAGTCTGCCTCTTCTTATAAGTCTCTTTAAGTATTTACCATAGGCTGAAATTCTGATAGCCATGGGATACTTGCTCTTTCCCGAGGAATTCTTCTGCTCGTCGGGAATCGTAACTGTCTTTCGCTTTATCTTTCCGATGACACTGTTTCCCGCAACATATATCTTAGTATCAGGAAACTCCTTAAGTATCTCAGGAACCGCTTCCAACACAAAGTGAAATCCCTTCAAAGGATAATCTCCCTGTGACAGAAAGATGCTGTGCGGAACCGTATTTACAGCTCTCCAAGCATCCTTATAGAAAGTGGGACGCATCGTTTCATTCATCTTGTGATATTTTGCAGTGGGATTTATTTTCGAAGTTGTCTCTTTATCAAAACCGGTTCTCCCCGTGATATGTCCGGTGAGTTTAATGGCTTCTATCTCGTTTTCCGCGCGCTTTGCAAACTTCTCCTTTTGCTGCAAAAGAGAATCATTTTTGTATTTATCGCGGAAAGTCATATCATTGCAGACACTCTCGGGAAGGTTCGCCATATACACCTTTTCTATCTCACTGCAAAGCCCCTGTATCCCAAGAAGCGTCCTCTCAGGCTTGCCAAAAGCTCTGATCGCAGCAAGGCTGTGCGGGAACTCCGTCCCGAACACATGGATAAGATCAGGCTGAAAGCTCTCATATATCTCCTTAAACCTGTCCTCCAGCTTCTCATCATATATCTCAGGCGCATTAAGGTTTTCGGAAAAGCCATAAAAGCTCACATTTTCAATTTTCACAGCATCCCTGCCCATATCCTCTGCGGGAAATGCCACACCCAGTGTGATGTTGCAATTTTCCTTCCCCATAAGGATCTTATCGTAAGCACCCGAGAGCCATCCCTCGCGGTCTGACCATGCAAGTCCTTTCGCCTTTGCAAAAGCAGGGAGCATGATGTTACACACCCATAAAACTTTCATATCTTCCTCATTTAATGCCTTTTAAGCTTATATACCAAACTCTTCACCTTGTTATAAGCTCCTGCCGTTTTCGGGTTCTCCGCAATTTTTGTCCGCAGCGGAGCCAGTGTCAGTTTTCTTATAAGATCAAATTTCTGTATCTGCTTCTTCGGAAGGTAGAGATGAATTATCTGCTGCCTCTCCGTCTCCGAAACCTTCCTGTTCTCTCTTGTCTCGGAAAAGCCGCCTCCCTCGTAATCCGCAATAAGCAGATTCATATAAATAGCCAGCGCCTTCTCAACATAAATGCAGCGGAGGAAGTGCTCGTAGTCAGCCCTCACCTTCCAAACAGTATCGAAGGCATATCTGTACATAAGTCTCTCATCGTAGAAGCATGCCTGATGCGACGGAACATTTCTGTAGCAGGCAAAATCATTGATCTTTGGCACCGAAGAAACCCTCTGTGAGGTTTTCATCTCATATATATCACCGTAGTAAATTGAGGGAACAATCGTACCCGAATTCTTCTCATCAAGCTTTATCTTACTGTGAACCTTTTGAAGCACCTTGCTGTTTGAAAAAATATCGCCGCAATTAAGGAAATAGATAAAGCCCGGCTCTGTATCCTTCGCCTTATTTCCTGCTTCCTCCTTAACAGCACTGACCGCAATATTCATGGCATCGTAAATGCCGTGATCCTTCCCCTTTATAAAAAGAGCTCTTCCGCACTTTTCATCATCCGAAAGGAAGTCCCTGGCCTTCTCATAAGATCCGTCAGTGGAGCCGCCATCCTTAATGACAATGGAGACGTCCTTGAAGGTCTGCATTTTTATGCTCTTAAGAGTCTTTAACAGGTCCTCGCCTGCATTATATGAAACTACAATTATCGTAAAAAATGATTTTTTCATATCAACCAAATCCTCGCTCTGAAAGCGTTGCGGGCAGTTCATGGAAAAAGATAGTCTCATAGGGAAGAATTCTTACTCCATCATTTGCTGCCCCTCTCATATACATTATAAAATAAAGGACGCATCCAACTACTGTAAGAACCTTAAGCATCTGCCCCGCCTTATATCGTTTGTAATCAGGATCTGCCATAAGCCTTTTTAACAGCGCCGGCACGTATAATATCTGTGTCACCATAAAGTAATAGGTAATCCTCGAAACCGTGGGCAAAAAAGAACAGAATACATACAGCAGCAATGCACCTAGATTCGAATAAAAATAGAAGCTCATTTTCTTATCACTTACGATATTCTTCCCAAGCACAAATACAGCTAAAAACAGCACTGCCACGCATCTTGCTATACCTATAGCACTGGTTCCGCCGGATAAATATTCTGTTCCCTCGTAAGAAGGATACAGCTTCGTCGCCACCACCAGATATACATCCTTAAGAAAAATGCAGGAAAAGCAAAGTGCCGAAAGCACTATATACATCCATCTCTTCCACTTCATCGATGCCAGCGGATAAAGCACCAGCACTACTATCAGCGACTTGTGAAAAAGTGCCCCGCACAAAATCAGAATAATAAATCTCGGCCAGTCTCCGTTTAGACAAAAACGAATCGAATACAGCGCCACAGCCAGCGCCAGATAATATCTGACCGTACTTAAGGACTGGAAATAATATCCGAGCAACATAAACATGATAAAGCTCAGAAAAAAATCCTCAGACTGTCTGTACAGCGCAGAAAGGAAAAAGAAAACCGTCGCTGCGGCAAAAATTGCAAACACGGCCACATAGTTTTCAAATCCCGACAGCGTATAGACAAACTTCGTGAGGTAATTAAACCCGGGCTCCGTCGGAACGTAGGCATTACTGAAGGTCCTGTGCATGAATTCCACATAGTTACTGTAGTCATTTCCGACGTTCAGCCTTATTGCGGACACACCTGTTAAAAGCACAAATAGTGAGAAAAGTCCGATTACATTTCTCACTTGCTTTCTGCTGATTCCGCGATATATGTAATTATACTGACCGCTACCTATGACTGCAGGCCTTACATCTCCGCTTTTTATCAGAAATGCGATCGCCAGAGTCACAAGCGTAAGTGACATATAAACTATCATAACCGCTCCAGTCTTCCCTGTCTGATGCCCTTCTTCATAAGTCTGTAGCACTGCCATACGGATTTTTCCCTGCACATCTCATCTCTGTGCACAAGTAAAAAGCGAAGGCTCATAGCTCCCGCAAGCGCTCCGTATAAAAAGTGATAGAGCACTCCTCTGTCAAAGAAAAACTTATCATTAAATCCCGTAAACCAGGTTGATGGTCTGTCGGACTCCTCATGTCCGATTGAAACCCCCGTCCTGTAAATCTTTAATCCCTTTTTCAGACAATCGTGAAGGAACAAAGAATCCTCACCGTTGCTGTACTTTGCTCCGCCTCCGAACAAAACGGAAAATTTTACATTAATCCCTTTAAGGGCCGCTGTTCTTGCAGCTATAGCGTAAGCAGGATATCTTCCGTAATTTTTCCAGGTAACCCTTGCAAAGTCTGTGTTGTGATAGGTCTGTCTCCCCTCCACCGCCTTTACATTAAACAAAAGCATGTCTGCCTCGGGGTGAGAATCAAACTCGTTCTCCATAAGAGCTGTGTACCCATCATCCAGAACAATATCCTCATCAATAAACTGCAAAAGCTCATGATCCGCATTTTGGAGCGCCAGATTTCGTGACAGTCCAACACCTCTCTCAGCCTTGTTAATCGTCTTTATCACATGAGATTTACCCAGTCTGTCGGTATAATCATTTTCCTCAGTAAGATCCCTGTCGCACTGATTCACAATTACCGCATCCGACTGAATATTCATTTTTGACGGAAGCTCTTCCGTATCCTGCTGCACGGCAGCCACAAGCAATTGTATTCTCGACATATCAAAGTCCCAGGTATCTGCTAAGAAACTTCATATCGGCATCAACTATGACAATGCCGTAAATCTTACATCCAAGCTTATTTAAAAGTGAAATAAGGTGCTCTGTCATAGCACCGTTGTGCTCTCCCATTTTTACGGGAATAATAACGCCGTCCACACCTGAAAGCTTCTCGCGGGATTCGTTATCATTCCCGGGAAGAGGCATCGCATTTACAGAGGGCATCTCTCCCGCAAGTCCGTTTCCTATGACCTCGGTCAGCCTCTCTGCTGCTCGCTTTGCATTATCTATTCCATCTTTATCGTCCGCACTTATGAGTGCAATCTTATTATTCGCTTTAAACTTATCCTTAAATACCAGCAGCAGCTCATTTCTGAAAAACGAAGGCTCTTCCTGTCCCTTTGAACTTAGAACACCCAGAACCGGAAGGGAATATCTCCTCTCGGCGTCCTCGGGAACATATACGGTATCATCCATGGATCTTATGATCAAGAGCCCCAGAGTAGCGATAATAAAGCCGATCAGAGCACCGAGAATTACAGCCACTCCCATTCTGTCAGGAATCAGTTCCATTTTGGTTTCTGTTCTTCCGATTAGCTTAATCTGTGTAAAGGCGTCGTTCAGATCACCGTATTTTACAAGTGCCTCACCCGCTGCAGCAGCAATCGCTCCCGAAAGTTCCTTGTCAGGATTGGATACAGTAAGAATCATCACTCTCACATCTGAGGGGATATCTGCATTTAAGGAATCCTTAACAACCTGCCTTGAAACTCCCGGTACCTCATGATAGCCTGCCTTCTCTAGGTTCTCCATTGTCATATCCAGAATGTTATCTTTTGTTTTGATGGGAAGATCGGTATCCTCATCCTTTACCAGAATATTCCAGGTGTAGGCATTGTAGGCATCAACTTCGCTTCCTTTATTTTCATCGTAGGCAAAGTACAGATAAAGAGTTGACTCTGTCACATAGTTCCTTGCAGGTGCATATACCACATTTGCGAGAAAATATATGATTCCGGCTACAACCGCACCGATTACGGCAAAAAGCGGGAGTATCCAGATCTTACGAAGAAGAGTAAGGTAGAATGCTCGAAGGTTTAGTATTTCGTTGTCGTAGTTTTCTCGTTTTGCGGCCATGGTTCCCTCATTATTCAGGTTTCTTCAATGCGGTTGTTTGTGTCTCCTCCACTCCCTCGGTTGCATCGGGAGTAAACAGTATCTTAAGAGTAAGCAGCATGAGCTTGAAATCAAGCCATACCGAATAGTTTTCTATGTAAGCGAGATCGAGCTTTAATTTATCATAAGGTGTCGTATTGTACTTGCCATACACCTGAGCGTAGCCCGCAAGTCCTGCCTTTACCTTCATTCTGAAGGCAAATTCCGGCATAGTCTCCATGTACTGCTCAATTATCTCAGGTCTCTCGGGACGCGGTCCTATGAAGGACATCTCGCCCTTTAAGATGTTGAAGAGCTGTGGAAGTTCATCAATTCTGCAGGCTCTGATAAATTTACCGATAGGAGTTATTCTTGAATCATTCTTGGTCGCAAGCCTTGCAACACCATCTTTTTCGGCATCGACTCTCATACTCCTGAACTTCATGATCTTGAACTCTTTTTGGTTTATTGTGCAGCGAATCTGTTTATACAGCACAGGGCCGTGATCATAAAGCTTGATAACTATAGCTGTTATCAGCATGATAGGCGATGTGAGGATTATCAGGATAAGCGAGCAGATGATATCCACCAGTCTCTTGATGGCACGCTGCTCTACCTTTAAGTAGTACTCTCTAAGAAGCAGTACAGGTGTATCGAACAGATGCATCTGTGTCGATCCCTTAACCAGCACATCAGTAATCTTAGGCATCATATAAACCCTTATAGAATTTGAGTACAAAAACTTAAGCAGTTTATTTCTGTCCTTGGTGGGAATATCCCAGATTACAACGGCATCATATCGCTCAAGGCACTCCCTTTCTATATTCATGAGGCCTTCGCTGATATTCATGCACTTTACAATATTATATTTATCCTGTCTGGAATTGAATTTTCGAAGGATATCATCCACAGGGTATTCACCGCTCACAAGAAGCATTTGCCTTGCCGGGAAAATAGCCCTGTATAACCAGTTGGTACAGACGGCCCACAAAAATGAAATCACCATCTGCACAATCAGTATTTCAAGCATCGGAAACGCCGGCACAAGCCAGTTTCTCATAAGTGATATCTGAAAATAAGAAATTACATTAACCATGAAAAGGGCAAAGATCTGAGACAGGAAAATATCCATGGATTTCAGATATCCTATCTTCAGGCCCCCGTAGGTATTCGAGAAAAACAGCATCAAAACGAAATAGATTGCAATCACAAGCACATGTCCGCGGAAATACAGCTTAAGACCGGCTCCCAGCTGATATCCGTCCGCGCTTATTCTAGGCGCAGATACCAGCGGGTAATAGGTTTTAATCCAGAAATAGCCATAGACAACAGTCTGCATCAAAAGCCCTATAAGCCCCAGGCACAATACAAATACTCTTTTTATAGATTCAATCTGTTTCATACAATTACCCTTACAGCCGGCGAACAGTCGCTCGAACAGCCCACCCGATAAAATAGTACAGGCTGGCGGCAATAGACAATCCGGCTATTTTTCTGTATAGACCCCAAATTCTTCTGATTGCTGTAAATTTATTTGATGAAAGTGATTTAGCAGGTCTTCTGTAGGTCGCAAGAACCTCATCCAGCCCATAAGCAACCGTTCCCCCTTTTAATATAGTCCACCAGGTTGCCGTATCCTCACTTTCAATCTGAGGCATAAATATTTTTTCCTTATGAAGCACATCCATATCTATCATCACGGTTGTAGTGAAAATAACCGTTCTCGAAAGCGCTTCCTTAAAAGTCAGTGTAGTGGGAGCATGAACAATTCTCCCAGTGGGATTCGCATTTTCATCTCCAAATTCATATGATGTAAAAACAAATGCCGCCTTCTTTTCCTTAAGAAATGAAAGCTCCTTCTCAAGCTTATCCGGTTTCCAGATATCATCTGCATCAAGAAACGCAAGATAACGTCCCGTTGCGGCACTTATTCCGGCATTTCTTGCGGAAGCCGCGCCTCCATTGGAAGCTTTTTTTATAAGCTTTATTCTGTCATCACCGACTGCTGCACTCTCTATGAGCGCCGCGCTATTGTCAGAGGAAGCATCATCTACCAGTATAAGTTCATAGTTCTCATAGGTCTGCTGCCCCACCATGGCAATTGTTTCCGAGATATAGCTTTCAGCATTATATACCGGCACCACAATACTTATGCGGTTTTCAAGGCTGCGGTCGTTTCCCATCAGAGTTCTTCCTTAATGATATAAATAGGTCTGTGCTTAACCTCAAGATAAGTCTTGCTCAGATACTGCCCTACTATTCCCAGGCAGAAAAGCTGCACTCCGCTTACCAGTGAAATAATGCACACAAGAGACGGCCAGCCGCTTGTCGGATCTCCGAAAGCTGCCTTTCTGATGATCGTCACAATTATCAGTATTATCGCAAGGAAACAGAACACTACTCCGAGAATCGATGCAAAAGCAAGCGGTACTGTCGAGAACGCAACTATGCCGTCAAGCGCATATAAAAACAGTTTCCAGAAAGACCACTTGGTCTCGCCCTTTTTTCTCTCGATATTTTCAAATTCAAGCCACTTTGTGGAAAAGCCTACCCATCCGAAAAGTCCCTTCGAGAAACGGTTGTACTCCTCCATGGAGAGAATAGCATCCACAAACTGCCTGGTCATCAATCTGTAATCTCTGGCTCCGTCCACGATCTCCGTCTTGGACATTCTGTTTATGAGACTGTAAAATCTTCTTGCAAAAAAGGATCTGATCGGCGGTTCACCTTTTCTGGTAACCCTTCTCGTAGCAACCGAATCGAAGCCCTCATTAACTATGTAGCCATACATCTCGGGCAGCATAGCCGGCGGATCCTGAAGATCACAGTCAAGCATCACGACATAATCTCCCTTGGATTTCTGAAGTCCCGCATATATTGCGGCTTCCTTTCCGAAGTTCCTCGAGAAATTAATCAGATGTACTCTTTCATCTGTCTCTCTAAGCTTTTTAACCTCTGCTACAGTATTGTCCTTAGAGCCGTCATTCACATAAATGATCTCCATCGAAACATCATTATCCTTGAAGAAGTTCTCGGTCTTCATGAGTTCATCGTAGAAATCCTTTACATTTTCCTCTTCATTGTAGCAGGGTACAATTATGCTTATAAGCTTCATTATTATCTCTCCGCCCTCATGGGGTTGTTCAAAAAGTCATCATATGCAAGTCTTATGCCGTCTTCAAGCTCTGTCTTGTAGGTCCAGCCGAGTGAAGCAGCCTTGGATACATCAAGCAGCTTTCTGGGCGTGCCATTGGGCTTTGTGGTATCCCACTCGATTTCTCCCTCGTAGCCCACAACTCTGGCAACCATCTCCGCCAGCTCTTTTATTGTGAGCTCCTTACCTGTTCCGGCATTTACAGTCTCGTTGCCACTGTAATTATTCATAAGGAATACGCAAAGGTTAGCAAGATCGTCAACATACAAAAATTCACGCAGAGGTGAGCCGTCACCCCAGCATACAACCTTCTTTTCTCCGGCTTCCTTAGCCTCATGGAATCTTCTGATAAGTGCAGGAAGAACATGGGAATGAGTCGGATGATAGTTATCATTTGGTCCGTAAAGGTTTGTGGGCATTACCGAGATATAATCTGTTCCATACTGCCTGTTCAGGAACTCGCAGTATTTAAGTCCTGAAATCTTGGCAAGGGCATATGCCTCGTTTGTCTTTTCAAGCTCACTTGTAAGAAGGCAGCTCTCCTTCATGGGCTGCGGCGCCATTCTGGGATATATACATGATGATCCGAGGAACTCCAGCTTCTTACAGCCATTTCTCCAGGCTGAATTTATAACATTCATCTCAAGGATCATATTGTCATACATGAAATCCGCAAGTGCACTCTGGTTAGCTTCGATTCCGCCAACCTTAGCAGCTGCAAGGAAAACGTACTCCGGCTTTTCCTTTGCAAAAAACTCCTCAACCGCATCCTGTCTTGTAAGATCAAGCTCTTTATGTGTACGGGTTATGATATTTGTATAACCCTGTTTCTCAAGTTCTCTTACAATTGCAGAGCCAACCATTCCGCGATGGCCCGCAACATAAATCTTCGCATTTTTTTCCATCATGTGTTTCTCCTAAAATTCAAACTACAACACTCTATTTTACTATAATATAGAGTTTTTTTCCATTTTAACGCCCTGCCGGTAAAAACCCATCCGTAATATCGTTTCCCTCAAGTACAAAACCATCGGGAGCAGGTGTCGAAGGAAAGGCATCGTAGCCAGTCCTGTCGCCTTCCAGAGGATAATAAATCACAGCATTTCCGATAACTTTCTGTCCTACTTCATACTTATTGTAATCCTGCTGCGAAAGAAGATACTGAGCTCTGAATCTTGGTACATCATCTTTTATCAGCATTCCGCATTTATAGAACATAAAAACCGCAAACAGTGCTATTACTGCTTTATAGATATATTTCTTCTGTGGCGGATTCACTCTGTTATCAAAAAGAATGACAAACCGTCCCGCAAGAATGGTAACCGGAAGCCACAGATAAACGCATCCGTATCTCACAAGAGGCGCGGTAAAGACAAAATATATCAGCGCAACATAAGAAATTCCTTCAATAAACAAAAAGTCCGAAAGCGCCACTGCTTTTCTCTGACTCATCATAAATATCTTCTGCACATTTCCGCCGGCACCGTTTTTCTCCTTTTTTGCAGCTGTCATTTTCGAAATAGCATAATAAATGACGCATCCTATGAAAACCGGCAAGCATACCAGATCCATCACAAACATCATTTTGTTAAATAATGACAGAGCAGAAAACCATGCGGGAAACCACTGACCAAAAGGGGCATTATACATGGCCACATCGGTAAAGCCTCGCCCGTAAGCAGCAATCTCATGGGCATCGCTTATGGCGGTTTCAACCGGAACCTTCCAGGCGAAGTTAAACAAATCAACTCCCGTAAAAGGATAAACCAGCCATCCCGTCATAACAACATTCCTTACAAAATAGGGAAGTGCTATAAAAATGCTAAACAAAACGCATAATAAGATAGGCTTTAACCCTGCTTTCTTCTGCTTTTTAATAATCCTTACAATAGGGTAAATCGCAAGCAAGACAAGCGGTGCCGCCGACAGCTTGATGGTAGTCACCCAGACCGCACAGATTGCAAGCAGCGCATGCGGCAAAAAAGCTCTCTCATGCATAGCATACAGATCAAGCCAATGAATTACTATATAGAATACCATTGTCGCCATGAAATAATCCGACGCCGGTGAAACAATCTCATCAAAGACTGTGAAAAGATAATAAATAGCAATTACCCTCACAAAATCAGATAATACGATGTGTCCTCTTCTTGCTATGCTCTTAAGATCTGCGCACTGCCACGCCAGAAGAAGTGCAAAATATCCTGCCATTGCATGCAGGGATTTCCCTAAGAAAGCACCGCTGTACAGGGCTGATAATGCAAAGGACGCGCTGTTATAGCCAAGCCTTAAATGCAAGTTGCCAAGCCCCTTGACCATACCATACTCCTCAATCCATCTGATTGCCTGGGCATGATAAAGATCCGTATCATAATGCATAAGCCCATGGGAAGTTCCATAGGCCATCAAAAGAAAAATCAGCACATAAAGCCAGAAGCTTCCGGATTCTTTTATCTCCCGGATCCCTTCAGTCAGACTCTCTATTATTTCCTCCCTGTACTGGGCAAATAAAATAAGACAGATAAAGATCAGAAGGATATTGGCAGCGAGAGAAACCCTGCCTATGATGCTGAAAAATTCAGCAAGCAGGTTTACCATCAGAATTCCGGCTATAAGTATACTTTCCCTGTATTTGTAGCTATAGGTGAGCTTTTTTTGCCCCTTCGCAGTGGACATGCAACCGATTGATGATATCCCACGCAAAGTGGCAAAGCCGATTATATATGTAGTTATTGACACATAGAGCCAATTAAGTATTACCGCGAGCATCTAATGAGTTATCCTTATCAAAGAATATCCTTTAAATATCTCTCTATAGCTTCATGCCAGTCCGCAAACATGAAATCCGAAGTGAGTTTGAACATGTAGTTCTCAAGTATTGAATAGGCCGGTCTCGGTGCTGCCTGGGGATTTTTAGCGGAATATTCGGCACTTGTGACATGATTTACTTTTGTACTCTTGCCTGCAAGTCTGAAAATCTCCTCTGTAAAATCAGCCCAGTTTGTATCTCCTTCGCAGGTTCCGTGGAAAAGGCCGTAATTTTCTGTCTCAAGAAGGAAATGAATTGCTTTTGCAAGCTCATAGGTACTTGTAGGTGTACCGAGCTGATCGCATACAACACTTACTTCGTCAAGCTTCTCTGAAAGACCGAGCATTGTCTTTACAAAGTTTTTACCATCACCGTAAAGCCATGCTGTACGTATCGTAAAGTATCTTTTAGCAAACTTTTCAACAAACTGCTCACCAGCCAGCTTAGTTATACCATATTTGCTGACCGGTCCTGTCTTATCGAACTCTGTATAGGGTCTGTTTCCGTCTCCGGCAAATACATAGTCAGTTGAGATATGAACAAGCTTTGCATCTGTTTCGGTAGCTGCTATTGAAAGATTTCTGGGTCCGATTGCGTTGATCTTATAAGCAAGGTCCACATCGCTCTCCTGTGCATCTACCGCTGTATATGCAGCACAGTTGATTATCGCATAAGGCTTAACCTGTCTAGCAAGCTTTGTAACAGCATCAACATTTGTAATATCAAGAGGAGTTATACCATCTCCCTCAAAAACATCAGTATTAACAAGTTCATATTCACCTGTTTTGCCGAGCTCGAGATTAACTGCTCTTCCAAGCTGACCGTTACATCCTGTAACAATTATTTTTTTCATTACGATATCCTTCCTTCTCTAATATGAGTTTACGGACGACATAAATGCCGTCCGTCATATAATTCATATTATTCTCCGAGACCATTTTCTATAGCATTGACCAGGGCTTCCATAGCCTCCGTCTCATCAGGTCCCTCACATTTGAATTCAAGTTCATCGCCGCACTTTATACATGCGCCAAGTACACTTAGTACACTCTTGGCATTAGCCGAATTCTCGCCATACATAAATGTTATGTGTGATTTATAATTCATGGCGACCTTACATAAATTTCCTGCAGGGCGAAGATGCAGCCCTGTTGGATTTTTAATAATCACCTTTTTTGTTATCATACTAATTCCCCTATATTTTTAAGCCGTAGTTCCCCTTTTGAATTACAGCATTACATTCTGAATCAGCTCTGCGAGCTTCTTTGCCTCTTCCTCGATTACTTTCTGGTCCTTGCCCTCTATCATTACACGAACAAGGGGTTCTGTTCCGGATGGTCTGATAAGAACCCTGCCGTCGCCGGCAAACTTCTTATCAAGTTCCTCAATGGCTGTTGCAATCTCGGGATATTCCATATAATGATCTTTCTTATGAGTAGGCACTGTCGCATTGCAAAGAGCTTGCGGCATTACATCCATAATCTGTGCCAGCTCTGAAAGCTTCTTCCCGGTTTCCTTCATAACCTTCAGAAGATGAAGTGCTGAGAGAAGTCCGTCTCCTGTGGTGTTGTCATCAAGGAAGATGATGTGTCCAGACTGCTCTCCTCCAAAGTTTGCGCCAATCTCTTTCATGCGCTCAAGAACGTATCTGTCTCCTACCTTGGTCTTTTCAATCTTGATTCCTTCTCGCTCTCCCATCTTGAAGAATCCAAGATTACTCATAACGGTAGCAACAATTGTGTCCCCTTTAAGTTCACCCTTTTCCTTCATGTGCTTACCGATTATGGCCATAATCTCATCGCCGTTAACAAGCTTTCCATTCTCATCAACTGCCAGGAATCTGTCAGCGTCTCCGTCGAAGGCAAGTCCTATATCCGCTTTCTCGGTAACAACCCTTCCCATAAGCTCTTCCATATGGGTTGATCCACAATTCGAATTAATATTTGTACCGTCCGGGCTTGTATGAATCGCGATAACCTGAGCGCCTGTCTGTCTGATGGTCTCTACGGATGTGTAGGAGCTTGCGCCCTCGGCGCAGTCCATTACAATCTTCATTCCATCGAGTCTTACATCAACACAGTTAAGGCTATGGTTGATATATTCCTCTCTGGCATCTGTACGGTTTTTAATCTTACCCACTCCTGCTCCGGTGGGCATTTTTACGCCCTCGAGGTTATTCCTGATAAGCTCCTCGATCTCATCCTCCATGGAATCCGGAAGTTTAAAACCGTTTCCGTCAAAGAACTTGATCCCGTTGAATTCCATAGGATTGTGGGATGCTGAAATTACAACACCTGCATCCACACGATACTTCTTTGTGAGGTAAGCAACTGCGGGTGTAGGTAAAATACCTACATTAACAACATTGGCGCCTACCGAGCATGCCCCTGCCATAAGTGCGGCAGCAAGCATATCTCCTGAAAGTCTTGTATCACAGCCAACCATAATTGTCGGTCTGTGTTTGTTTTCTTTTGAAAGCACATATGCTCCGGCTTGTCCAAGCTGCATCGCAAGGCTGGGTGTAAGCTCGTCATTGGCTACGCCTCTCACGCCGTCTGTTCCAAATAATCTTGCCATATATTCCTCCACCTTAATTCTCTTCTAATTTCGTAAGCTTAACGGTAACTTCAACCGTATCGGTGGTTGTCACCCCACCCGGTAGCGAAAGCGATACAGCTGTCCTGTAGGTTCCTGCTGCATCTTCGCCGCCCTCGCTAATCTGTGATACGTCAATGATACCGGATACATCCTTTTCACTGATGGCATTCACATTCGCCGAAAGTCCGCTTACTGAAAGTGTAAAGGTCTTATTATCGTCAACTATCTGAGCATCATATCCCTCAGGGATATTCATAAGTTCGATCTGACTGTAGGGTATGCTGAGTGCCTTATCGCTCTTCTTATCAATATATGCAACAACAGTTGCAATACCATTGAAGTCCTCATCACCAAAGCTTACATTGCCGGGAAGATATGCGGACAGATCTATTGTAGTCGTCAAATCTTCCGTACGTCCCGTCAGATCAAGTGAATCATCAGAAACGGTGATCGTATCAATCTTGTTAAGCACTGACATTCTTCCTGCAAGCAGAACACTGTCTGTATCGGTATCGATCTCTCCGGTAGCAACATATCCTTCAGCCGGAACTCCCGATACCTGATATGTTACAGGAACTCTCTTGGTTGCCAGAATTGTTACACTTACACCCACTGAGGTGCTGCTAAGCTTCAGATTATCCTTCGAAACTTCTCCGCCATCAGCATCATAAAGATGAATCTCTGCATTGGTTCCGATATTCGTGGTATAACCGGTTACTTCGACGTTTACAGAAGCTGTCTTTACACTCTGAACGATTGATTCTGCACCTGTAATTCTGATCTGGTTCTGATCAGTAACGACATCACCTATTATATACCCATCAGTCAAGGTACCCGTCGTAGAGGCAGAAATAGGAAGTGTCTTGGAATCTCTTCCCTCTATATTCAGCTTAACGGAATCTATCGTTCCCGTTATGCTCTGAATCTGATTTACATATTTATTTGTGTTAAGCTGAATTGCAACATAGTATGTGCCATCGATATTAGTGGTATTCTCAAGATCGGCTATGGCAACAACATTATCCCTGCTCAGGGAATCAACTATGGATCTGGGTGCATAAACGGTGACCGTGGATATTACATCACTGTCCTCCAAAACCTGATACACCTGATTGTTATCCGTTATACTGTTTGCATTTCTAAATGTGACCGGAACATTGCTGAATCTCACTGAATCAACAGGGTCACTTATGTTTGTAACCAGGAACCAAAGAAGTGCGGCAAATAAAAGCGAAGCAATCTTCAGCCCCAGATTGGCAGTCAAATTTAGCTTCTTCATTTCGCCTTTCCTTTCACCGTTTTGTTACTTATTATTTTTTTCTTTTTGTCCTTCTTTTCTTTCTTATCTTCAGTAGCCTTATTCTGTATCTGTCTCAGTCTCTCTCTCAGGCGCTCACTGTCGACTGCTCTCTCGAGCTCTCCCATGTAAGCAACACTTATTTTTCCTGTCTCTTCGGAAACAATTATGGTAAGTGAATCTGTAACCTCGGAAACACCGACACCTGCACGATGTCTTGTTCCAAGCTCTTTTCCAAGCTCCATATTGTCGGAAAGAGGGAGATAACAGGTAGCCGATGTTATTCTGTCACCTCTGATAATAACCGCACCGTCATGGAGAGGTGTATTGTGTTCAAAGATGTTGATAAGAAGCTGGCTTGTTACCATTCCATCAATATCAATACCCGTTCTCTCGTATTCATTAAGAGAAGAAAGCTGCTCAATAACAATAAGCGCACCCGTTCTCACCTTGGCCATCTCCACACAGGCCCTTATAATCTCATTTATTGTCTTATCTGAAAATCTTCCCTCTTCCGTTGTCTCAGTAAAATTGAGGAGTCCATGGAAAAAGTTTCTTCTGCCTATACCTTCGAGCGCCTTTCTCAGTTCCGGCTGCAAAATAACAACCATAGCCGTTACAGCAATTCCAAATACGTTCCTTACTATCCACAGGATGGTCGACATATTGAATGCTGCGGCAATAACTATAAAGACAACAATAACTACGACCCCTTTTAAAAGGGACCATAGTCTCGTGTTTTTGGCCCAAACCAGAATATGGTAGATCAGGAACGCTATGATCAGCATTTCGATGACATCAAGTGCCCTGACTCTTGGCATATGCAGGCTTGTCAGATTGTTTTCAAGAAAAAATACGATCTGTTGCATCTATCTTACTCGCCTCGGTCTTTACCTCTGTAATCCTTGCCCGCACCGGATACATTTATCTTCTTAACCTTCGGTGCAGGAGTGGAAACCGTAACCTTCGGAACGGCCTTTACGTAATAGTAGTACTCATCGTCTTCAAACTGCACCTTCTCAATTCTCGTATAATCGAGATTAAAGGCAAAGAACTGAAGCACCATGAGCAATAAAATTGAAATAATTGTCTGCACGATAACTCCCAGGAAAGAAAGTCCCGTGCTGTAAATCATGTCGCCCACAAGCAGACATATTATATTTGCAAGAGATCCTGCAATAATAGCTATGGTCCATGCATGATCAACCGACATGCGTCTTATGACATAAACAATTGCAAGCGTAATTGCAAAAGCCACAATGAACACCCACATACGCTTATTGGATAAAAGCTCCGAAATGATAGTCCGGAACTGTACTGCAGATTCCTCTATCTGTGATCCTGTCAATGTAGTAGCGTTCCCGGAAATATAATTCACAAGAAATGCAACTATTATTCCAAAGGACATTGAAACAATTGAAGCAGGTGTTCCCATAAGCCCCAGAGCGATAGGCATCACATAAGGAATGCTCAAATAAAAACACATAGGTGTCAACATTACCGCAATTGTATCTTTCGGTGAAAACCTGAAATAAAGCAGAAACATCAAAAGAAAAACAATGAGTGCAACTACTGCGCAAAACAGAGATAATTTATAAAGATGTGCCAAAATAAATCCGGCAGAAATAAGCACCATAAAATTGGAAGGCATTATGGAACACAATAGTGCAGCCATAAGCAATATGGGCAGTTTTGTCAGATTAGCCTGATAACCGATCTTATTACCGATCATGGTAAACGCGATCAGAGAAAGTAAAAACTTCCAGATATATGTTATGTATAACTCATATTTTAAATAAAAATTCTTGATATATTCTCGTATTTCCAGTAAAGACGTCATTTTCCTTATTCCTTTTCATACATTCTGCCAAGCTTCTTAAGGCAGGAGTAATATGCCCTCATATTCTTTCGCATTTTTCCGTATCGGATAGAATAAACGATGTATGAAATCACTGAATATACAGCTACAAGCGCAATGTAGTAGACCAAATATTTCCGTGCGGTTGCAGCAATATCTGTATTGTATACGTCCTGCAGCACATCAGAAAAATGATACATCACATAGGCAGCGACCAGTATCAGATATACCACTGTGGCACTGATAATAGACCTCAGCACCTGGAATCCGACATAGTCGCTGCGAAAATACGAATTTATAGCGTTATTCTCTTTCCCCTCACGCTGCTCGTAGGCAGCCATCCTGGTCATCAGGATAACTCTCTCCTCGTTTAACATTATAGTCCTCAGGTTTTAAGAAATTTCATTCCGGACGTCGAGCTGGGCTGCTGGGCCTGTTTCTTTGCAAGTTCAGCCGCAAGAGCCTGCTGACGCTGTTTAACGGTATCATTAAGCGCATTAGTAACCGTAGCCTTGCACTTAGCACAAAGCCTACCTGTAGCAATACGCGCTCCACAATTCTCACATGTTATCTGAATCGGAGAATTCTCGGTAAACATAAGTCTCTCTTCAAGGATCCACTTCTTAATCTGCTTTGCTGGACAAGAGCAGTCCTCGGCAATCTGCTTGAGACCGCTTCCGGGATTCTCCTGAATGTACTTCTTTACCTCCTGGAATTTCTCCTCAATCTCCTTCTTGCAAACATCACACAACATCTCGCCGGCAATGTAATTAAACATCTTGCCACATCTTGAACAATTACGAATATTACTCATGATATCCTCCTATTAGCAGTGCATATTTTTCACACCACCTGGCCTATTGCAAGCGTAACAAAGAATATCCTTTCCACCCCGTGTCTTCGGAATTCTCTTGCGAGCTCGTCCATAGTACTGCCGGTCGTGTAAATGTCATCAACAAGGATAATACACTTAAATTTTACATCATTTTGGCTTATATTAAAAGCCTTTTTCAAATTCGAGCGGCGCTCGGAGGAGTCAAGCATCTTCATGGGAACCGTGTCTCTGACCCTTCTTACGATATCATTTCTGACAGGTACTCCAATCCTTTTTCCAAGGGCATCCGCAAATACTTCCGCCTGATTATAGCCTCGTTTTCTCTGCTTTTTGTCATACATCGGCACCGGTATTACGGCATCCGCACGCATCGCTTTCATCACTTTTCCAAGATATTGCATTGCAGCTTCCCCGTAATAATCGGCATATTCTCTTCTTCCCGAATATTTGAACCTGTATATGGATCCGGAAATGGATCTGTATCTGAAAACACCGAACCCCCTGTCAAAATAATGTCTTGTTTTTTCACAGTCGGGACAATACTCCTTATCCGCATCAAATAAAGGTTTACCGCATTTCATGCAGATAATTTTGCCTGCAGGCTTTATCACCCTTTTACACTCCGGATGTATCAGCCCTTCCTTACGTTTTACAATAGTGTCGCAGACCGGACATCTTCTGGGATACAGAATGGAAATGACCCCCTCGAGAAGTTCCTCAGCCTGCATCCGCCACCTCCAGAATCCTTGTCTTTAATCCCGTATAGCGTCTAAGCTGCTCCTCATTTCCTATCATTGTATCAATAGTCTCTGTATTTCCCAGAACCACAACACATTTCTGAGCCCTTGTCACGGCCGTATACAAAAGGTTCCTGTTAAGAAGCATTCTCGGCCCTCCAAGAAGCGGCAAAATAACCGCCGGATACTCGGAGCCCTGAGACTTGTGTATGGTTATCGCATAGGCATGCTCAAGGTCATCAAGTTCGGAAAAGGGATAGGTCACACATTTTCCCTCATCGAATTCAACCGTCATCTCTTTCATAACGGTATTGATATCCTTCACAACACCCATATCACCATTAAAAATGCCGAGTCCCTTTTCGATAACAATCCCGTTTTTTCCGCATATCTCCCACTCAGCCTGATAGTTGTTGTGAATCTGCATCACGCGGTCTCCCACACGGATAACCCTCTCTCCATGCACATATTCTTTCTTCCCGCTGTCGGCCGGATTCAGATAATTCTGCAAAACGCTGTTAAGTGTCTGCGCCCCGAGAGGTCCTCGCTTCATGGGCGTAAGCACCTGAATATCCTCAGATCCGGCATCAACATAGCCCGGAAGTTTGTCTCTGATCAGCTCAATCATATGCTTGTAAATGACATCCGCGTTATCTCTTTTAAGGAAAAAGAAGTCCTTGCTCTTATTATCCAGCTTTATAGGATCTCCATCCTTTATATGATGTGCATTCATTACAATATCACTCTGCTGCGCCTGTCTGAAAATCTTTTTAAGTGTAATGGTTGTAAAGCATTCACTTTCTATAAGATCGCGCAGCACCTGCCCCGGGCCGACGCTCGGAAGCTGGGAACTGTCGCCCACCAGAATAAGATGTGTTCCCGGTATAACGGCCTTTAAAAGCGATGCAAAAAGATGCATATCAACCATGGACATCTCATCGATAATTATGGCATCAGCCTCAATCGGATTGTCAGCGTTTTTGTCAAAATGGAGCCTTGTCTTCTCTCCCCGGTCCTCCAGCGGCGCTCCGCCGCCCATTCCGAGTAGTCTGTGGATAGTTGAAGCCTGATAGCCCGTTGCCTCGGTCATTCTTTTCGCCGCACGCCCGGTAGGTGCCGCCAGAACTATCTCCATCTGCTCCTCGGCATAATATTCAATAATCGTATTTATAGTTGTAGTCTTACCTGTTCCGGGACCGCCCGTAATGATAACGACACCGTTTCCGGCGCTTGAAGCTGCTGCTTTTCTCTGCAGTTCATCCAGCTCAATACCACGCCTTTTCTCAATCCTTTTTATTCTGTCCTCAAGGCTTTTTTCGCTCTCATGTGAGACCTGCAGATTAAGCTCTCGAAGCATAACAGCTATTGCCTGCTCCTCGTAGTAGTAGGATGCAGCATATACTTCATCATCCCCCTTGTAGATGAGTTTTCGCTCCACCATGAGATTATCCATCTGCATTCCTATGCTGTCCTCAGATACTCCGAGAAGCTCCCCGCTCCTTTTTATGAGTTCGCTCTTTGGAAGAAAACTGTGACCGTCCTGCGCTCCCTCGAGCAGCACATAGAGAATTCCGCTTCTTATTCTGTAATCGGAATCTACGCTGATTCCCACCTTGGACGCAATTTCATCGGCGGTTTTAAAGCCGATTCCCTCAATATCGTCAGCAAGCTTATAGGGATTCTCCTTCAGAATCCTGTAAACCTGATTGCCATATTTTTCATAAATCCTGACTGACATGTTGCCCGTGATTCCGTATCCGGACATAAAAACAAAGGCATCTCGCATTTCTCTCTTATCCGCAAGCTGAATGGCGATATCTCTTGCTTTTTTCTCACTGATGCCCTTGATCTCTGCAAGCCTCTCCGGCTCATCCTCTATCATCCTGAAGGTATCCTTACCGAATTTCTTTACAATTCGTCTCGCCATAGTCTCGCCGATTCCCTTGATGGCGCCGGAGCCTAGATATCTTTCCATCGACTCCGTATCATCCGGGGCGGCGATCTTATAGCCGGTCACCTTTATCTGTTCACCGTAGACAGGATGTTCTGTCATCTCTCCCGATATCTCAAGAGTATCCCCCTCATCCACATCTATAAAGCTCCCGACACAGGTGATTTCCTCACCGTCGCTGACAAAAACCATAACTCCATAGCTTCTGTCGGGGCTTCTGTATATAAAATGATCTATATATCCCTTTACTTCCATTTTCCTCCCAAAGGACAAAACTATTCCCTCTTCGTTTAAAAAGAGGGAATAAATAATTGTTTATAATTTATAAATCGTAATTTCTCTTCATGTTCTCATACAGCATCTGGGCCAGTCCCACGCTCTGTTTGTCAGCTCCTGTAGCCGCTATATCCTGAATTGTCAGATCCTTGAAATAGTCAACCATTTTCCCCATGGATCCCGACTCATCCTTGCTGAATACCTTGGCTGTCTTCTCATAGCCCTTGTAGATCTGTTCCATGAAGTATGCCTCAAACTGTTTGCAGGCATCCATGAGCTCTTTATCTACCTGAGCCTTATCCTCCTCCGTCTCGATTCGTCTGACTTTGGAGGCCGCCGAGTTTATCTTCTCGGATGCAGCCTGGCTGCTGGCGTACTGTGAAATTCCCGATAAGCTGTTCATTGAATTCATATCAATAGCCATATCTTATACCCTTATTATCTCTTCAGACCGTTTGCTGTCTGCATCATCTCATCAGTTGTGGTAATTGCTGTAGAGTTCATCTCATAAGCTCTCTGCGCTACGATAAGGTTAACCATCTCAGTCGCAACATTTACATTGGAGCCTTCCAGATATCCCTGAACCACCTGGCTTCTTCTGATACCGGCTGTTGTGGCTTCGGGTAGAGCATTACCGCTCGCCATTGTTGCCATAAAGCTTGTATCTCCGACCCTCTCAAGTCCCTCCGGATTTCTGAACTGGAAGAGAGCAATTGTTCCTATATCCTGTCTGTCCTGGTTCGCATCGAGGTAATAAAGATTACCTTCCTGGTCGCAGGTAATATCTGTAGCCTTAACGGTTTCTGCATTAACAACCAGAGGCTGTCCGTCTATTCCGAGAACCGGATTACCTTCAGAGGTTGTAAGCTCCAGCGTATTCTGCTCTGTAAGCGCCCATACAAAGTTACCGTTTCTGGTGTATCTGAGATTAGCGGCATTCAAATCCTGAGCGTCTGTCGAATATACGAAGAATCCGTCTCCCTGAATCGCAAATGCCGAACTGGAATCGTTGTCCTGCATATTTCCCTGTGTAAAGAAGGAATTGATGGATGAAACTCTTACGCCAAGACCAACGTCCGAATTAACAGGTGAACCTGTGGTCTGTACCGTCTTGGTTTTCAGCTCCTGATAAAGTAAGGATTTGAATTTTGCGCTCTGCGCTTTATAACCCGCGGAATTGACATTCGCGAGATTGTTTGCGATGGTATCAACGTTTGTCTGCTGAGCATTCATTCCTGATGCTGCTGTCCATAAGCTTCTTACCATATAATACCTCCTGGCAATTTAGAAAAATAACCTTCATCTTGTAATATAGCCATATTCTGCCAATTAATTTATCGACATTTTATCAGGCATACTTAACCTTTATTAAGTAATTCTTCCAAGCTGATTCACCGCTATATCAAGAGTGTCATCCTCTGCCTGCATTGCCTTGGCATTGGTATCGTAATTTCTCTGAATGGTGATAATATTGGTCATCTCATTGACCACACTGATATTGGATGACTCCAGATATCCCTGATTAACCGTAGCATTAGCTGCCTCGGCAGTTGTGGATACCACCTGAGCTCCGCCGTCACCGATGATAAAAGCATTATCCTGATATCTCTGTAAAAACTGCGGAGAGTCAAAGCTTGCCACCTGAACCGTAGCAACGACATTCTGATTCTGGATAATTCTGCCGTCCTGTAAAATTGTAGTATCCGCCAGGGGATCAATCTGAATAGGATTATTGTTGACATCCAGGACATTATTACCCTCGCTGGTGACAAGGTAGCCATCCACCGTAAGGGTAAAATTACCGTCTCTGGTATATTTGATAAGCTGTCCGCCTCCATCCGGATCATCGGAGGCAAAGGAAGTAGCAAAAAATGCATTACCGCCAGCGGTCATGTTGTCATTAACCTGATCGGCATCAACATTCGGAAGCCCGTTATTAAGAGCGAGATCAAATTTCTGCTCAGTATGTCTTAAGGCTCCCTGTTCAAAATTGGTATAGGACCCGGCAAGTTTAACGCCGGGATTCATAAGGCCGAGTCTCCGCGCTGTCCAGGGTGCATCGGAGTAATCCTTGATCTTCAATCCCAGAAGATCACGGAATGAACGGCTTACCGTACGTTCCTCCTTGAAACCGGTGGAGTTCACATTGGCAAGATTATTGGTCTCGATATCCATGCGACTCTGCTCGTTGATCATACCTGTATACGCGGTGTACAGACCTTTTACCATATTTACCTCACTAAGTGATTACTTGTTAGCCTTCGCGATATCCTGCAAGGAACTCAACATAACGTCCTGTTCCTATTGCCACCGCAGTCATGGGATCCTCTGCTGTCACGGTATTGATACCTGTCTTGGATGCGATCAGGTCATCAAGTCCGCGAAGAAGGCTGCCGCCACCTGTAAGGACGATTCCTCTGTCTGCGATATCTGCAGCAAGTTCCGGAGGAGTCTTCTCCAATACGCTGTGGATAGCTTCCACGATCTGGGCTGTGGTCTCTCTCAAGGCCTCTTCAGTTTCTTCTGAGGACACCTTAACAGTCTTCGGAAGACCTGTTACAAGGTTACGCCCTCTAACATCCATATAATCAGCTTCTGCTCTGGGATATGCTGCACCAATCTTGATCTTGATATCCTCGGCTGTTCTCTCACCGATAAGAAGATTGTGCTTTTTACGCATATATCTGACAATAGCTTCATCAAAATCGTCGCCCGCAATCTTTACAGATGTGCTGACAACAGTTCCGCCAAGGGAAATAACCGCGATATCGGAAGTACCACCACCTATATCAACGATCATGTTGCCGCAAGGCTTTGTAATATCTATTCCTGCGCCGATTGCTGCTGCAATGGGCTCCTCGATGATACGAACATCTCTGGCACCTGCCATAAGAGTTGCATCCTCAACCGCTTTACGCTCAACCTCTGTAACCCCACTGGGTACACATACTGCTATAAGAGGCTTTCTGAAGGTTCTGTGTCCGATTGCCTTGGTGATGAAGTACTTCATCATCTGCTCGGTAACTTTATAATCTGAAATAACACCTTGTCTGAGCGGTCTTACCGCAACGATATTGCCGGGTGTACGTCCAAGCATCAGTCTCGCATCCTCACCGATAGCCTTGATCTTCTCGGTATCTCTGTCATACGCTACAACCGAGGGTTCCTTCAAAACTACACCCTTACCACGGATGTAAACAAGGATACTTGCTGTTCCTAAATCGATTCCTATATCTGTATACTGCATGTAATCTATTACCCCTTTCTGGAAATAAGGCTCAGAGCGCATAGTCGCTCACAATAACTTTAATAATGATATAATTCATCTGCCATTATAAACCAATGGGGCAAGTTTTTAAACATCTAATCGTATTTTTTATTACTATGTAGTATTTACACACATGGAATAACGCAGTAAAACACCTACACCTAATCAGTATTTTTATCGGCAATACTTTATAAAAACTTTATACTTTTATATAAAAAATTTTTATTTTTTCTCGAGCATCTTTTTGATATAGGCACCTGTATAGGACTGCTTACACTTCGCCACCTGCTCAGGTGTACCCGAAACCACAACGGTTCCGCCGCCGGAGCCGCCCTCGGGGCCCATATCTATGATATAATCTCCGGTTTTGATGACATCAAGGTTGTGTTCAATGACGATAACCGTATTGCCCGCTTCCACCAGCTCATGAAGAATTTTCACAAGTTTTTGTACATCCGCAAAATGAAGTCCTGTCGTAGGCTCATCCAGAATGTAGATGGTCTTACCTGTACTTGCTCTGGAAAGTTCTGTTGCAAGCTTTATTCTCTGAGCCTCACCTCCGGAGAGCTCCGTGGAGGGCTGTCCCAGTTTGACATAGCCAAGTCCCACATCATACAAGGTTTTGATTTTTCTTCTTATGGTCTTTATGTTTTCAAAGAAAGGCAGCGCCTCTTCAACTGTCATATCAAGAACATCGTAGATATTCTTTCCTTTATAATGTACCTCCAGCGTCTCTCTGTTATAGCGCTTTCCACCGCAGACCTCGCAGGGAACATATACATCCGGAAGGAAATGCATCTCAATCTTGATGATTCCGTCTCCTCCGCAAGCTTCGCATCGTCCGCCCTTAACATTGAAGGAAAATCTTCCCTTCTTATAGCCTCGTGTCTTGGCGTCGGGAGTACCCGCAAAGAGATCTCTTATCATATCAAACACACCTGTATAGGTGGCAGGATTGGATCTGGGCGTCCTTCCTATGGGTGACTGGTCAATTGCGATGACCTTATCAAGCTGTTCTATACCCTCGATTCCCTTATGTTTACCCGGAATACATCTTGCTCTGTTAAGGTCTCTCTCCAGGTGCTTATACAGAATCTCATTTACAAGCGAGCTCTTGCCCGATCCGGATACACCGGTAACAATAGTCAGAACGCCGAGAGGAAACTTCACATCTATATTCTTAAGATTGTTCTCCTCTGCCCCCTTGACCTTGATCCAACCGGTCGGTTTCCTTCTGTGATCCGGAACCTCTATCTTAAGCTTACCCGAGAGGTACTGTCCTGTGATGGACTCCTTAACCTGCATGATCTCTTCGGCTGTTCCGGCAGCAACAATCTCACCGCCATGCGAGCCTGCACCAGGCCCCACATCCACGATGTAATCAGCTGCCCTCATGGTATCCTCGTCATGTTCGACCACAATGAGAGTATTTCCGAGATCCCTGAGATTCTTAAGTGTATTCAAAAGTTTGTCATTATCTCGCTGGTGAAGACCAATACTGGGCTCATCAAGGATATAGCATACTCCGCAAAGCCCTGAACCTATCTGCGTCGCAAGTCTTATGCGCTGTGCCTCCCCACCCGACAGAGTTCCGGTTGCTCTTGAGAGCGACAGATAATCGAGTCCCACATCTATAAGGAATCCGACTCTGGCTCTAATCTCTTTCAAAACCTGAGCTCCTATAAGCTCCTGCTGCTTTGTAAGCTTTAAATTCTCAAGATATTCATGGAGCTCTCCGATTGACATTGAGGTAATCTCAAAAATATTTTTATCGTCAATCGTAACAGCCAGCGAATCAGCCTTAAGTCTCTGACCCTTACATGCAGGGCAGGGAGTGATGCGCATATACTGTTCATACTCCGCCTTCTGATTTTCCGAGTAAGTTTCGCGATATCTCTGCTCCACATTTTTAATGAGTCCGTCAAAGGTGATGGGATATCTTCCCTCACCTCTCTGTCCGGTGTACTCGACCAAAACCTCCCTGTCTGCACCGTGAACCAGCATGTCTCTTACTTTCGCAGGCAGCTTCTCATAGGGTGTATCAAGGCTGAACTTGTAGGACTTTGCCAGTGCTCTAAGCATAGCATTGGTAAAGCTTCCCTCCTTACCCGAGGACTGCCATCCCATAACCTGAAAACAACCTTCGCTTATGGAAAGCGACTTATCGGGAATCATGAGATCCTCATCAAATTCCATCCTGTAACCAAGTCCCGTACACTCGGGACAGGCACCGAAGGGATTATTAAAGGAAAAGCTTCTGGGTTCGATCTCGGAAATACTGATGCCGCAGTCCGGGCACGCGAAGCTCTGGCTGAAGTTCATAGGCTTTCCGTCTATGACATCAACCGTAAGAAGCCCCTCCGCAAGATTCAGAGCGCTTTCTATAGAATCCGTAAGCCTGCCTCTAAGTTCCTCGTTATCAGCTCTGATAACAAGTCTGTCGACTATTATCTCAATATTATGCTTAATATTTTTATCAAGCTTGATCTCTTCCGAAAGGTCGTACTGGCTGTCATCAATTCTCACACGTACAAAGCCCGCTCTCTTCGCTCTGTCGAGAACCTTGGCATGCTCACCCTTCCTGCCTCGAACGACAGGGGCGAGTATCTGGAATCTTGTACCCTCCTCCAGGGACAATATCTGATCCGCCATCTCATCGACGGTCTGCCTTCTGATCTCTCTGCCGCAGTTAGGGCAGTGCGGTATACCTATACGGGCATAGAGAAGTCTAAAATAATCATATATCTCTGTCACCGTACCAACTGTGGATCTCGGGTTCCTGTTTGTGGACTTCTGATCTATGGATATAGTGGGCGAGAGACCCTCTATTTTCTCAACGTCAGGCTTATCCATCTGTCCCAGAAACATTCTCGCATAGGAAGACAGAGACTCCATATATCTTCTCTGCCCTTCCGCAAAAATAGTATCAAAGGCCAGGGAGGATTTTCCCGATCCCGACAGTCCCGTAAATACAGTAAGAGTCTCCCTGGGGATGTTGACCTCCAGGTGCTTTAGGTTGTGTTCGTTTGCTCCGCGAACACGTATGTAGTCGTGTATATCTTCTGATAGTATTTTCTTCGCCATTTTATGCCCTCATCCGGCGCTACGCGCCACCTTCCCCCAGGGGGAAGGCTTTATTTTGTCACCTCTAATAGATGCTTCTTCAGATCAATCATCTGGTCACGCAGCATCGCAGCGGTCTCGAAATCAAGATCGACAGCCGCCTTCTTCATGCGCTTCTCGACATCCTTGATAACCTTCTCGAGTTCCTTCTTATCCATGGACTCGGGATCCTTCTCAAACTGTACCTCCTGCTTCGCAACAGCCTTGGTAACACTGATGAGATCTCTGACAGCCTTCCTGATGGTCTGCGGTGTGATGCCGTGCTCTTCATTGTACTCCTGCTGGATTTTCCTTCTGCGCTCTGTGATCTCTATCGCATTCTTCATGGAATCCGTCATATTATCGGCGTACATAATGACACGTCCGTCCGCATTTCTTGCTGCACGTCCGATGGTCTGTATAAGAGATGTTTCTGAGCGAAGGAATCCCTCCTTATCGGCATCTATGATAGCCACAAGCGCTATCTCCGGAATATCAAGGCCCTCCCTAAGCAGGTTGATTCCCACAAGAACATCGAATACATCAAGTCTCATATCCCTGATAATCTCAGACCTCTCCAAAGTATCTATATCAGAGTGCATGTATCTCACCCTGATGCCTGTATCTGCCAGGTACTCTGTGAGATCCTCCGCCATCTTCTTGGTAAGGGTCGTTATAAGCACCTTATTGTTTCTGGCAGTCTCCTTATTGATCTCCGTAATCAGGTCATCAATCTGTCCCTCGACAGGTCTCACCGAGATCTCCGGATCAAGAAGTCCCGTAGGTCTGATAATCTGCTCGGCGCGCAGTAGCTCATGCTCCGCCTCGTAAGGGCCGGGCGTAGCCGAACAGAACAGCATCTGATCAATATGTGTTTCAAACTCCTCGAAATTCAGCGGTCTGTTATCAAGAGCCGAAGGCAGTCTGAAGCCATAGTCCACCAGCGTGGTCTTCCTTGATCTGTCCCCATGGTACATAGCGCCTATCTGCGGAATAGTCATATGGGACTCATCGACAATTATCAAAAACTCTCCATCAAAGAAGTCCATAAGCGTAAGCGGCGGTTCACCCGGCTTTGCAAAATTTAGATGCCTCGAATAATTCTCGATGCCTGAACAAAAACCGGTCTCTCTCATCATCTCAACATCAAAATTCGTTCTCTCAGCGATTCTCTGAGCCTCGATCAGCTTATCCTCGCTCTTGAAAAACTTCACCTGCTCATCAAGCTCGGCTTCGATATTCTGACAGGCCAGATTTATCTTCTCCTGAGGAACTACATAGTGCGATGCGGGATAGATCATAACGTGAGTCAGCTCATTTCTCACAGTGCCCGTCACAGGCTCAACCTCACAGATTCTGTCTATCTCATCTCCGAAAAGCTCAATCCTTATAAGATAATCATCCGCCTGGGCAGGGAAAATCTCTATGGTATCGCCTCTTACTCTGAAATTACATCTGTTAAGATCAAGATCATTCCTTGTATACTGGATTGCCACCAGGTCCTTCAGTATCTGTTCTCTGCTTCTCTCCATCCCGGGACGAAGCGAAATAGACATCCCCTTGAATTCATCGGGACTTCCAAGACCGTAGATACAGGACACGCTGGCAACAACTATGACATCCTTCCTCTCCGAAAGTGATGCCGTAGCCGAAAGCCTGAGCTTATCAATCTCATCATTTATCGAGGAGTCCTTGGCAATGTAGGTATCCGTCTGAGGAACATAGGCCTCGGGCTGGTAATAATCGTAGTAGGATACAAAGTATTCGACCGCGTTATTTGGGAAAAACTCCTTAAATTCACCGTAGAGCTGCCCCGCCAGAGTCTTGTTGTGACTTATCACAAGAGTCGGCTTATTCAGCGCCTGAATTACATTTGCCATCGCAAAGGTCTTACCGGATCCGGTAACTCCCTGAAGAGTTTCGAACTGATTCCCCGCTTTAAATCCGTTTACCAGAGCCTCTATCGCCTGCGGCTGATCTCCGGTCGGCTTATATTCTGATTTAAGTTCAAAATGATCCATGATATTACCTCAAGTATTCTTCCGAACATATTTTCGATATATCACTTATTTTATCATATCATTTATAAAAACTCAATCGTATCAAATGTTCTTACAATATCTATAAAAAGCTCGGGTTCATGCGGCTTTGGGCTAAAATACCCCTCACCTTTTCCGGGCCTTTCTCTGCCAAAAAGCTTCACCAAAATACTCTTCTTTTTCTTCCGGGTTTTTATCATCAGAAGATCTGCCGGTATATCACTGACTCTTGAATATCTTTCGCCGGCAATAGGCGCGCAGCACCTTTTAATCACTCGGCACATCTCATCTCTGAAGGCATCAGATACATTTGACCTGGAAAGCAAAACCTCCATCGTTCTTCCAAGCTGATAGATATCTGTTGCAAAGCACTCCGGTGAAAGGCCTCCGTATTGCTCGGGCGCCGCGTACCCTTTTGTACCCGCACCTGTAATACTGCTGTTTTCCATAGCCTCTTCTCTCTTATAACCCGCGTAAATCGCCGCTGTTCCGAAATCAATAAGGTAAAGCTTGCCCTCCTTAGAGGTCATGATATTCGAAGGCTTTATATCCCTGTGGATGACAGGTGTCCTAAGTTCATGAAGAGCACCCGTAATTTTGCAGATATCTGTGAAAAGTGCCTTTAGCTCATCTTCACTGCTTTCTCCAAGGTCCGCATGTTCAAGCGTAAAACCACCCAGATACTCCATAACCATCTCTCTTTCTGAAAATGATAAAGGCTCCGGGGAATACTTATATCCCGCATTTTTAAGATACCTAAGGACCCGCCATTCATTTTCAAGCTGAAGCAGCGAATTTTTCCCTCTGATTGCCCTTTTGACAACGCAGAATTTGCTTTCTCCCTGCAGAACCCCGAGGTAAACCTCAGAATTACCGCCTCTTCCTATACGCTTTTTTGCTACTACTTCACACATACCGCCGCTGCCGTGACAGGTCTCTTCTCTCCTCTGCTCCATAGCTGGCTCCTTAAGTACTCAATATTTTTTTGCATCTCGTTATTGCCAACGCACATCTGCGGGCAAAGTCTCCTATGAATTTCTGTATCTCTCTGCCTTTCAAAAAAAGCACTGTTTGCAGCTATCAAAGTGCTTCCTTCGGGAAGCCTCCCCTCGAGATAATTGTATTGTCCATGCATAATTCCATCAGCTTCCTCGAAAAGATCGGTCGCACCAAGCCTTCCGATGCGCATAACCCTGTTACATCCTCTGTTCATAGCATAGTAATTTATTCCCTTCATCACCAGCACCGTAATGTCGGGCGTACTCTTTCCAAACAGAAAGCCACTATGGCCAAACTTCTTAAACAGCCTCTGAAGAAGTGCCGGTACATCCTTATCATAGCCTTTATGTATCAGCTTTTCGGCATTTCTTATAATCCTGTCGCTTAGTTTCTTATTGGCTCCACAGGAGCTGAGCACCATTACCACCAGATCCGACCTGTCTTTTAAATGTATTCCCTTTACCAAAAGTCCGTCATTATTAAGTTTTTCTCCCGGCTCACGAAGCGTGGCCGCATAGTAATCCATTTACCACACACCCTTTCATAGTTAATTTATTAAAGAATGGAAATATATCCGCGAATCCGGATACGACTTAGAATTTTAAAAACAGAAGAAACTATATCGCAAAAAATATTTTTTGTAAAGAATATTTTTTGAACAAAATAAAAGCGCCCCTGCCCAAATTGGCAGAAGCGCAGTAACATAACGCCAATATAAAATTTTTACGCTGCATCATCAAGTGCAGAGCTCTTGATTTCCTTCTTAATGATCTCAATAGCCTTGTTCAGCTGATTGTCCGTACCATCCTTGTTGTACTTTTCATAATCAAGCGCAATCTCCACATCGGGAGTAATTCCGACACCATTAATATCTGTGCCCTTGGGTGTGAAATAATTACTGATCGTAAGCTTAACGGCAGTCCCGTCGGTGAAGGGGAAAATCCTCTGTACCACACCTTTTCCATAGGTGGTCTCGCCAACGATAGTGCCCTTGCCATAGTCCTTAATAGCTCCGGACAAAATCTCCGATGCACTGGCAGAATAACCGTTTACCATCACAACCAAGGGGATATCGATTTCATTCTTTCCATCGCACTCATAATCTTCTCTGTTGCCATCTCTATCCACCGTATATACAATATCACCCTGAGGCAGAATCTGTCTTGCGATCTGGCATACAGCGGAAAGACTTCCGCCGGGATTGGAACGAAGATCAAGAATAAGCGCCTTCATTCCTTTTGATCTAAGCTCAGTCATACCCTCTGTAAACTGTCCCGGAGTCACGGAGTCGAATTCCGTAATGCCGAGATATCCTATATCGTCTTCAAGCATCGTGGTATTAACCGTCTGGGTCTCCAGCTTATCTCTTTCAACCTCGAATTCCAGATAATCAGGCTCTCCTTCGCGGTAAATGGTAATCTTTACCTTGGTGCCGATCTCGCCGCGTATAAGCTGTACTACTTCATTCAGAGTCAGTCCCTGTACGTTCTCTCCGGCAACCTTATAGATTACATCATTTGCTTTAATGCCGATCTTTTCGGCAGGTGAATCCTTAATTGTTCCTGTTACTCTCGGAAGATTGGTGTCCTTGTCCATGCTGACATAGGCACCTATACCATAGTAAACACCCTCTGTATCCGACATCAGGTCCTCGTACTCGGAAGTGGTATAGTACTCGGAATACGGATCCTGCAGTGACGCAACGACCCCCTTGTAAATAGCATCCGCTTCAGCGGCCCGGTCAACCTCGGTCTTGTAATAGTAATTATTTATTGTATCCTCTATGACCTTAACCTTATTGATGGTATCATCGCTCATAGCGGTATTGATACTATCCTTTTTCGAACCGAAAATCGAAAAGCCCTTCGCCCTTATCACAAACAGTCCTGCAACTATCAGCACAGCAGACAGAAGAAAACCTGCTGCAAGTCCAATAAAAAGCAGACTGATCTTATTTTCCTTTGGTTCCATAGTGGTACTTCCTTTCAGTCTCAGTCAGCTCCCATCAGAGGAGTGGCTGAATAAAAATGTATCATTTCAGATAATTCCACGGGCTTACATAACTTCCGTTAAGTCTTACTCCGAAATGAAGGTGCGGTCCCGTAGATCTGCCGGTCGAACCGACAGAGCCGATTCTCTGGCCCTTAGTCACCTCAGCTCCTGTTGAAACGCTGAGCGAGGATGCATGCATATAAATCGTATACAGTCCACTTCCATGGGATATCATAACATAGTTTCCCATTGTCGAATTATAAGCAGCCGCCACAACCTTGCCGTCATAAGCCGCAAGTATGGCAGAACCGCTTGCTGCAGCGAGATCGATGCCGTTATGCATCTTCTGGATTCCCAGTGTGGGATGCATTCTCATACCATAGTTATCCGATATTCTTGTATATGAAGGACAGGGAAAAGTGAACATTCCTCCGTCATACTTTCTTGCATTCTGAGCCGCAAGCTCAGCCTTTTCTGCCTCAACAGCCTTCTCAAGAGCTGCGATTGTGGCATTTTCTTCTGCAATCTGTTTCTCATACTCCGCGATGGCAGCCTCTTTATCCTGAATGTTCGCGGAAAGCTTGGTTACTTCCGTATTCTTCTCAGCGATAAGAGTCTGAAGATTGCCTTCCTCTATGACAACCTCTGCCTTGGCTTCATCAAGAGTTTTCTTTTCCTCCTCAAGGGCCTCTTTTGTAAGAGTGGTGAGTTCCGTCTGTGCTATATACTCATCGAGCTTACCCTTGTCATAGGCTGACAGTTCCTCTATATACTCTACCTTATTAAGCATATCTGAAAAGGTCCCCGTCTCCAGTAAAAGCTGGAAGTAAAGTGTATCTCCCCTCTCATACATGAAACGGATTCGCTTTTTCATAGCTTCATACTGCTCGTTCTGGATTCTGATATCCTCCTCGAGCTCAGCCGTTGTCTCTTCTATATCTTTTTCTTTCTGTTCAATCTTATCACCGAGATCCTGTATCTTCTTCTGAATGTCATCAAGGCTTGCATCCAGCTTGGTGATATAGGAATTCAGATCCGACTTCTCTTTTTCAAGAGATTTCTTAACAGACTGCAAATCGGTGAGAGAGCTCTTCATGGAATCCCTCTCCTTCTTCGCGTCTTTGATCTGTCCCTCTTTTTCCTTTATACTCTCCGCAGTTACAGCGGCGCGCACAGGTGTCCCCGCAAAAGAAACTGTGCCTGCAAGCAGGCACAGAACCAGAACTGACCCTGTTATTCTTTTCCCAAATGTCGTACTAATCAAAATCCGGCAGCCTCCCCATAAACTCCGTTGCTCTTATACATGAAGGTGTTTGCGTACAGTTGTAACACTTCCAAGGAAACCGATTCCCACTCCTATAAGAATTGAAATAGGTGTAAGAGCTTCAAAAATCTTTCCTACCGGAAGAATATCCAGTATTGAATTAAGCATTGAAAATCTGATTGCCAGGAATTCTTTTGCCTTATTGTAGATAAAATAAATTATCACAAGCGGGAAAAGTGAACCTATAAGTCCGATAATAATACCCTCTATGACAAAGGGCGCACGTACGAAAAAGTCCGTGGCACCGATGTACTTCATGATATTTATCTCTTCTTTTCTGACCGAAATTCCTATCGTAACCGTGTTGCTGATAAGGAAAATTGAAACCAGTAAAAGGATTCCGATTATTCCGAGTGATACATATGCTATCAGGCTGTTGATTCCGCTCAGCGTGGAAGCCGTAACCTCAGATCTGTTGACCATCCTTACGCATTCTATCGATTCGAGATAGGTTACCAGCGCAGGCTGCATGGACACATCATTTAAGTAAATCTGAAGGTTCGCAGAATCCTCCAGCGGGTTCTCCGTAAAGCCGTCCGCATACTCTCCAAGGTAATCGGTTTTAAATCCCTCCCAGGCATCCAGAGCAGAAATATACTCAACTCTGCTGACCTCAGGTCTCTTTTCAATCAGAGATTTGGTCGCAAGGATTATATCCTCCGTCGTTCCCTCATTGAAAAATACCGTAACGGAAACTCCCTCCTCAGCTGTCTGAACCACATGCTGAAAATTGGTTACTATCGAATAAAATATACCAAACAGGAACAGGCAGGCACTGATTGTTGCAATTGATGCAAGCGTATACCATCTGTTACGACCAAGGTTCCTAAAGCCCTGTCCTATTGTATAGAAAAAACTACTCATCCTCATCGTGATACTCACCCTCTTCTTCGTCGTGAATCACGACGCCTTTTTTCATAGTAATAACGCGCTTGTGCATTGCGTTAACAATCTCCCTGTTGTGCGTAACAACAATTACCGTCGTCCCGTTAAGGTTGATCTGCTCCATGAGCTTCATGATCTCCCAGGTATTACCGGGATCGAGGTTACCCGTAGGCTCATCCGCAAGAAGTATCTCCGGTTTATTTACAATAGCTCTTGCAAGGGCAACTCTCTGCTGCTCTCCGCCTGCAAGCTGAGTTACCTTACTCTTGTATTTTCCTGCAAGTCCCACCATTGCGAGAACCGAAGGAACATTTCTCTTGATATCTCTGTTGGACTTCTGGATTATTCTCTGAGCAAAAGCGACATTTTCATAGACATTTCTGTCCTTAAGAAGTCGGAAATCCTGGAATACTATTCCAAGCTTTCTTCTGAACTTCGGAATGTTTCTGTGTCTCATTCTGCCAAGGTCCTGTCCCATAACGGTGATAGTTCCGTCAGAAGGAACAAGCTCCCTCAGAAGCAGCTTTATCAGGGTGGATTTACCCGATCCGCTGTCTCCTACTATAAAAACAAATTCACCCTTCTTTATGTGAAGGGTGACTCCATTTAAAGCTGGTGCTCCCGTAGAATAAGATTTTGTCACGTTATCGAGCGTGATGATCTCATCCTCCGAAACTGGTCCGGCGGCACGTTTTCTTCTGTAAACTTTTTCCATACTTATTACTCCTACTACTTAACTGTATCGCGATCCTACGGATTCTTAGTATCGCTCCATGTATTTCATGTATCGTACAACCATCAGTGCAATCTTGAATGTGATGGCGTCATCGAATACACGAAGATCAAGACCTGTACTCTTTTGGAGCTTATCAAGTCTGTAAACCAGAGTGTTTCTGTGAATAAACAGCTGTCTGGAAGTCTCTGAAACATTGAGGTTATTTTCAAAGAACTTATCAATCGTCGCAAGTGTCTCCTGATCGAATCCATCGGGATTTTTACCGCCGAATATCTCACGGATAAACATCTTGCAAAGCGGGATGGGCAGCTGATATATAAGTCGTCCGATGCCAAGCTCCCCATAGCTTATAACCTTGCGCTCATCGAAGAAAATTCTTCCTACGTCGAGCGCCATCTTGGCCTCTTTATATGAACGGCTGACTTCCTTAATCTCTCCTACAACAGTACCGATGGCAATATGAACATTGGTTATGCCAAGGGACTCAAGATGCTCCTGGAGCTCTCCCGCAGACTTTGAAATCTCTTCGGGTTTGCTGTATTCGGACACATCCTTAACGACAATAACATTGTCCTCATCCACTTCTGTCACAAAATCCCCGCCGTTACCGGTGCCATGAGTTCTTATAAGCTCAAGCACATTGTTCTCACGAACCTTATCCGCGGAAACAATCATGGTTACACGCCTGGAATCGGACGGAATGTGAAGTTTCTTAGCTCTACTATATATATCCACCAGAAGAAGGTTGTCAAGGAGCAGGTTCTTGATGAAATTGTCCTTATCAAACCTCTCTTTATAAGCAACAAGCAGTCCCTGGATCTGATATGCGATCATCTTGCCAATAGTATAGGTGCTCTCACCGCTTCCCGCAGCGATCAGTATATACTCGAGCTGCTGCTCATCATATACTTTGAAAAACTGATAGCCCTGCACTTCCTGAGAATCAGCAGGTGATCTGACAAAATCACGAACAGAATCACCCATGTTTGTAAAGTCGGGTCTTGTTGCGGCAACCTCGTTTCCATCTACGTCAAGTACGCATAAATCCACATGTGCTATGCCTTTTAAGCCGTCTATGGTATTTTGAAGGATCTGATTTGAAATCATAATTAATCTCCCAAAATTATTTTTTCATTGTTCTTATTTTATTCTACTCGATAAATGCATAAAAATCCACAAATTTTATCTGTTTTTTTGTTGATTTTCCATAATAATTATTGAGGATGTTTTTTCCGATATAAGAAATGGATAAGGATACATGTGCGGTGGTGTGATCGTACGCCAAAGCAGTACCCAAAAACGCCTAAGGAGGTGCCTATGGACATACCTGAATTATCAATGGCTTTATCGGCAAGCAAGCTTCAATCTGACTGGGGAACAGCTATGCTCTCCAAGAATCTTGACGCTCTGCAGGATGTCGGCAACACCATTGAAGAAATGATCGATGTGTCCGCCCTCGAAAGGTCAGTCAACCCGAACCTGGGTGGCACAATCGACATCCGGCTGTAAATTCAGCCACGAACGGACACCCCACACATATCATATTATTGTTTCAGCCTCGTTACGCAGAGCGTATAATCGGCTGAAAAATAACACGATATGTGTGGGGTGTCCTGTTTCTTGCCTTTATTATCCCCTCATCCTTATCTCATCTGTGCCAATCTCGATTCTGCCTTCCTTGAGGAGGTGGCCGATGGCGCGTTTGAATTCGTTCTTGCTCATGGACATTTCGTCGCGGATGAGTTGGGGGTCGGCTTTGTCGGTGAAAGGAAAGCGGCCGCCGTTTTCCTGCATAGCTTCGAGGATAGCCTCCGCATCAGAGCCGATCTGAAGATATGCTTTCTCGCGAACACTGAGAGTGAGCTTTCCGTCGTCGCGAACCTCTACCACTCTGGCGGTTATCTCATCGCCGATCTTGATATCTCCGTACAACTCCTTCTTGGGAATGAGAGCTGAGAAAATATCGTCAACAGCCACGAAAACTCCGAAGTTTGAACTGGTCTCATAGACCGTTCCGCGAACTCTGTCATCCTTGTGATAAGGGCTGTCGGTTCTAAGGAACTCATATACATTCATAGTAACCGCAAGTCTTCCGGATTTATCCACATAAAGGGCACAGAGAACACTCTCGCCCTTCTTCACTTTTCTGGTCTGCTCTCTGAAGGGAAGAAGCACGTCCTTCTCAAGCCCCCAATCCATAAATGCTCCGATTTTTCCTACATCGGTGACAGTGAGCATATTGACGTCGCCCAGCATGAGCTTGGGAGTCTTGGTCGTGGCGATAAGTCTGTCATCCGAATCCTTGTAAAGGAAAACGGTAAGCTTATCTCCTATCTCGGAGCCCTCGGGCACCTGCTTTTTTGGCAAAAGCACTTTGTCCTCGTCGCCCTGCTTCTCTGCAAGGTAAACTCCGAAATCCACCTGTTTAATAATTATCAGTTCCTGTTTTTCTCCGATTCTTAACATTTCTATAATCCTTTTATTTCTATTATTGCATATGGTTTGCCGGCATCATCGTTTATATACGTGAGATAGCTGTCTTCCCCCACATAAACCACCGGTTGTACCTCATCTCCCAGATGCGCCTGCTGCCTGTACTCCGCTCTTATCTGAATCTTTTCCCTACTCTTGGCGAGTTTACGAAGCTTATCAAGATCATTTTTCTCCGCCACATAATCGAAAGCCTGAAGCGCAATACGTATGTACTGCCCGTTGTTCACATGAAGGTTTGAATCAAGATGATGCATTCCTATGATTTTCGAAGGAGCCTTATATATCGCTGCACCCTCCACCGGGCGAATCTTTCTTGAAGCGTAGTCCATGGGGAGCTTCTCATCAAGAGGATAGGTAGCAATTATATCATCGTCTATCCTAACCGGTGTCCCTTTTTCCATATTGATCAGTGTCCACACGGAATTCGCAACCGCAAGCCTCTCGCCATCCTCGGTATCCATATAAAAATTTCTGAGTCCGAAAAATCCGTTAAGCTCATAGGGTACGGTACCCGTCACAACCCTTTCGCCAAGCCCCGGCAATCTGTTCACCACCACCTGCCAGCTGTTTAAAACCCAGGCCGTTCCCTTTTTTGCCATCTCCTCTATGGTCGCAGGACCTTCCTGTGTCTGAAAAGTCGAGCAGTCCTGGAAATAATCTATAAGCGATTCAAATGTAAGATAATTTTCTATATCCGTTTCCGAATACCGTATTCTTGAATTAAATGAGTACATTTTTTTAAATCCTCTTCTTAATTATCATAGCACAAATCGCTGCCGTTAGCGGCATAAGCATCACAACGCAGTATTCGTACCTAAAGTCCACCACCGGAGCTGCTATAAGGAGCGTAAGCACAAGCGCTGCCTGCAGCATCACAAATACCGAAAGCTTTCCGCCCATAGTCTTTTTCTTCCAGAGCATCATAAAAAGAACAAAAACCACAAGCCATGTGTAAGCTCCGGCGCACCACAGCATCCCGTAAAGCGGCACAAAGCTTCCGAGCTTGATAAGAATTTCCTTTCCCTTTACAACCGCTTTTCCTCCTATAAGAGGCGTAGGCACAAGCCCATAGGAATTGCCCATTATGCCGTCGATATTTCCCACGTCATAGGAAACATCAGGATACACGTATCCGCCCTCAAGGTCAAACCAGGCTCTTATATAATGCACAGGATGCGCCAGTCCAAGCCGCATCCACAGCCCAAGATAGGCACCTTTGTTATTCTCGATAACCTCGGGATGCCCTGCCCTTACAAGTTCCTTGATATTATCCGCAAAATCCGGAGCATAAAGCTCATGGATATAGGTAGTGTCTATGACCGCCTCCACAAGTTCCCTGTCACCGGAAGATAATTCCTCATCCTCCACCAGAACTCTCGCCACCTGCTGAAGAGGCAGTGATAGCGATTCCGTAAAATCAGGCTGCACGATGCCCACAGCATTCATAACAGGTCCCTTTATCAAAAGGGCAATCACCACTGCGGCTATTACAGAGACAAGCGCCTGCCTCATATTTTTCCTGAAACCATATATGAAAAACGGCGCACATACCAAAAATGCATACCAACCGTTCGATCTGAAAACAGACATCAAAACCGAAAGAACTGCAAAACCGGCGAAATCCATGGCTCCCGGATTTTCCTTAAAGCTCATCTCACAGAGCCTGCATCCAAGCAGCATAACTATCCCCGCAAATGGAATGTCCTTCCAGATGGTAACTGAAAACACCGCATTAAACGGTACCAGTGCAAAGAATGCAAGAGATAAAAAAGCAGGGACAGCTTTTCCCGTAACCCTTTTTACCTGTACCACTACTCTCGAACAGCAAATAGCAAAAAAGATCATCTGTGCCACTGTATAGAAACTTATCGCTTTATTCACATCACCCGTGACCGACATGCCAAGCTTATAAAACAGTGCTATCAACATCGTATGCGCTATCGGATGATGATTGGAAAGTGGATTCACTCCGATAACCTGCTCATATTGCACGATGGAATCTGCGGTCATGATCCCGGGATATTCATATAGAAAGTATGGGAGCCAGCACAGAAAGCAAATCGCTGCGGCCAAAAAGAAAACTGCTGTGTCACTAAGAGTATTTACCCCGGTGCCTGCCTTTTCTGCAATCTCGTCATCACCTTTTGCAGGACCCTCTTTCGGAATAGGAAACGGATTCCCAACCTTCAAAACCAGCTGAAACACCCTGAAATACGAAAGGAAAATTCCCACCAGCATAATTGCAATTCCGAGAAGCCTGAACAGGGCACTGTCAAAACGAGCCACCGATCTTTTCCCGTACAAAAATATCACTGCTGCCGTCAATAACGCGGACATCGCATATATAGGCAAAAAGAGCTTCCGCTTTCTGTTTTTCCTCACCTTCACCCCAATCGCACAAAACAGCGCAAAAAAGACAAGTGTCAGCGGGTTTCTGACTGTGATCCCCAGCATGAGCTGAAGCCCCCAGGTGCACAAGAATGCCACAAGAGCATTATTCAATTCTTTTTTCTCCAAAACTTCCATATCTGTTATAATCCTTGTAGAAATAGCGGGCCGAAAGGAACTACATTATCGCATGAACAGTCAAAACTTACCATCAGACAACACAATAAAAGTCCATGAGCTTATTTACTACATATATTTCCTTTTGCTTTTTGGCGCAAGAGCCATCGGACTCTATGACGGACAGCCCGTTTACAACGCCTGCCTTGTCCTTGGCATGCTCGCTTTTATCATCAAAATCGCGGCCACAAGGCATACACTTTACGAATACATCGCAGGAATTGCCTTTCTGGGAACCGGCGCACTGACCTACCTCTGCTCCGGGGAAAAAGGTCTCCTTATCTACTTTACCATGATGCTCGGCATGAAGGGTATACGTGAAAAAAAGGTTGCAAAGCTGGGACTCATCATCCTTTCCGTCTCCTACTTTGTCCTCTACCTGCTCTCCGTCACCGGCATCATCACCGAGTTAAATCACATAAACAATCGCAGCGGCTACGGATTTCTCCTCCGTCATTCTCTGGGATACCCTTATCCCAATACTGCGCATACAACGCTTCTCATACTGATAATCTTCTTTTTCTATCTCTATGAAGCCAAAAATCTCAGAAGCCTCCTTAAGGCTTCTGTTATTGCTATGCTCCTTAACCTGTATGTGTATCTTTATACCGTAAGCCTCACCGGACTCATATCCATCAGCTTATATCTTATTATAAACATATATTTACAGCTTAGAAGAAATCGCACCAAAGCAGAAAATGCACTTATTTTACTTCTCTTTCCCGCGATAGTTATCTTCTCGATAGCAGGACCTCTCCTTGCAACCGGAAGTGCTTTCGAATTCATGAACAAACTCCTTCACAAGCGCTATGAATTCGCTCTGTATTTTCTGACCACTGAAAAGATAACACCCTTCGGTTCATATTTTAAAGCACCGCCCACCAACTGGTATATGCTCGACAACTCCTTCCTGTATCTGTTTTTGCAGCTTGGAGTGGTACCTTTCGCTCTGGTCTGCGCTCTCTATATTATGTGGATCGGAAATCTCGTAAAGGAAAACAAACCCCGGGAGCTGGCAGTCATCATCACCTTCTGCTTTATCGGAATGAGTGATCCCTTCCTGTTTAACCTAAGCTTCAAGAATCTGACCTTCATATTCCTTGGCGCTTACCTTTATGATTCTCTGAAAAAAATGGAGAACACGCTTCCCGCCGCACTGAGCAAGGAAATAATTATCCTTCCGTTTGGCGAAAAAGAAATATCTGCTTTCAAAAGCAGATTTGCTTTTCCCGGAAAAATCCTGTCAAAAAGCTTTTATGAAATCAGCATACATCTCGTAAGGTATGCGCTTATTATCGCAGTAATCGGGCTTATCGGGTGCGCTTTTTATACAAAAACTCACACTGAGCCCAAGGTTCTGTATGTTGAAACCGAAATCGCAGATCCTTATTTCAATCACAAGAACATCGAAATGACTCCGACCGACGTCGATGCCGCTCTTGCAGCCGGTGACCTCGTCGTAGGATATGACAGTGAAGATCCCACTATGTATGTGTTCAAGAAAAGTGCTCCGCATATGGAATATATACGAAGCACTCTGACCTTCGGTATCTGGGCCGGTCTTATTGCGGCTCTGATAATATCAGTTATCGGATCCGCCCGCAAACGATGAGATTTCTCTTACATACTCATCGTAGTCTCTAATGTATTCATTTGCGTCATAGTGCTCGCTTGCAAGGACAAGCAGCACGGAATCGGCGCTGAAATCGTACATCTCCTTCCAAACCATGTTAGGAAGATATATTCCGGTATTCGGTCTGTTCAGACAGAAAATCGTCTCATTCCCCGCTCCGTCCATAACCTTAACCTTACTGGTTCCCGCCACGTTTATAAGCACAAACTCAGTCCTCTTATTCGCGTGCTGACCGCGGACAACGGTTGCGTCACTTCCATACATATAGAAGGCTCTCTTTATATCGAAAGGGATATCCTTCCCACCTTCCACGATGACAAGCTGACCTCTCTCATCACCCATGTCCTTGAATTCTATCATCTTTACGCGGTCCATATGATTAAGCATAACTAAACTCCCACACGTCAATAATTGAACGAAACTTAATACTTTTTTAATTGAAAGACTCTTTATATAAGACTAAAATTATAAAAGAGGCTACGTTACATTATAAATTAAGATTGGGGGTTTGTGCAATTTAAGCACAAAGGACAGACATGAATTTCTTCAAAAAATGCATAAACCAGAAATGGTTTCCTTACACAGTGGCATCCTGTTCCGCAGTACTTGTTTATCTTGGCGTGTCACACATTAACCTGCTGTTTAAAGGAATAGCTGTACTCGGGAAATATTTTTCACCGGTAATAACTGGACTGATCCTGGCATATGTTCTGCATCCGCTTGTTGCCTTTTTCGAAAGGACTATCCTTTCAGGAATAAAACAAAACGGAATAAGAAGGTCTCTGGCAATACTTCTCTCTGTCATGGTTGTACTGTTGTTTATCGCAATACTGATGATTGCCCTGATTCCTCAGCTTGTAGACAGTATTACGACTTTTGTGTCAAACCTGGACAGCTATGCACGTTCGTTGGAAAACCTGCTCAATAACTTAAATGTCCAGGCAGGTAACTTCCATATCAACCTTTCCGGAATCATAGGCAAGATCAATACCTTCCTGTCGCAGTTTGCACAGAAGCTCCCTCAGGCCATGTCCCAGATAATAAATGTATCTGCCGGCATAGGTAAGGGATTCTTCAACTTTATCCTTGGCTCTATCCTCGCCCTGTACTTTCTTGCAGGCATGGAAAAGCTGCAGGCCGGAAGTGTCAGACTTATGAAGGCATTTATTCCTGACAGCTTTTATCAGAGAATGAGCACATTCTGGAGCACCTGCAACGATATCCTGAAGCGCTACATCGCAGGAGATCTTCTGGATGGACTCATCGTCGGAATAGTAAACTGGTTCTTCATGACAGTGACCGGCATGTCCTACTCAGTGCTGATCTCACTGTTTGTCGGAGTAACCAATCTCGCACCTACCTTCGGACCCATAGTCGGTGCCATTATAGGTGCTTTCATCCTGGTTTTGGTAAATCCTATACATGCACTTATCTTCCTCATCTTCACGATAGTGCTGCAGACAGTTGACGGATATATTATCAAACCCAAGCTTTTCGGAAATACACTTGGCGTCTCAGCCGTTTGGATACTTGTTACTTTGGTAGTCGGCGGGCGCATGTTCGGCGTTGCCGGAATCATGCTTGCCATTCCGTTTGCCGCTATCTTTAACTTTACATATCAGAATTGGATTCAGAAAAGAGAGGCTGCTCTTGCCGATAAAGCAGAACCCCCTGAAGAGGAATAATTATGAAGGTAGAGGAGTACACTTATCAGGAACTTAAGCACATGCTCGATTACATGAAGCGGATGTACGATACCGTCCGCCTCGTTGACCCTGTCGAATGCCGTGTGATCAGTGTGGACACCTCAGGAGAACTCCACTACGAAAAGGAGTGTTATTCCGCATGGAATGCCGCTTCCCGCTGTTCCAACTGCACCAGCTACAGAGCGGTTATGAGCAGTCAGCGCCAGACCAAGGAAGAGGTGTATGACGGTCACAGGTTCTTAGTACAGTCTATTCCGATAAAACTGGTACTCCCGGACAGAAATAATTTTTCCTGCGTAATGGAACTGATCACTGTCGATGACAAGGAAGGCGAGACATTACCGCCTACTCATCAGATATTAACCGGTGAGGATGAAAAACAGGTCTCCCAGGGCATGACAGAGACCGATTATCTCGTTACTCACGACCTTCTCACAAGACTCAATAACCTTGACGGAATCTGCCGCGAGGTCAGAAGAATTCTTGTGGAGGATCCGGATACCAGAAGAGTTCTTATCACGGGAGATATCCGTCACTTCCGCACCCTCAATGAACGCTACGGTGTTCAGAGAGGCAATGAAGTCCTGATTGCCATCGCTGATATGCTACGAAGAAACTGCGGCGAGGATACTGTTTACGGCAGAACCCACGCGGATCACTTTGTTCTTTGCATGCCTGAAGAACGATTCGATGAGGGCGTTTTTATGAACGCTGTGGAAGAAATAGGACAGATGATAGACACAGAGAATTATCACCTGTTTTTCCATCTCGGAGTTTTCAGGATTGATGATCCCGATATCCCGGTAACTGTTATGATAGAGCGTGCAGACCTTGCTCTTAAGTCCCTTCACGACAGAAGAGAAAACGTTCTGACTTTCTATACCAATAAGCTCCTTAAACAGGCTGAAAATGAAATAGAATTCCTGAACGCCTTCCCCAAAAATCTTGAGGACGGTCAATTCCATATTTTCCTTCAGCCGATTTTCGATCAGCAGCAGCGTGTAACAGGAGCCGAGGCTCTGACCAGATGGATAAAGCCCGATGGCTCGATTACTCCGTCGGATAAATATATTCATATCCTTGAAAAGAATGACAATATAGCAAAACTCGACTGCGAGAACTGGGAGCGCGTTATGAAACAGCTTCGCTCCTGGCAGGCCACGGTGAGAGACCACCTTGTTATCTCGGTGAATGTATCTCCGAAAGATCTCTTCTACATGGATGCGCTCAAAAAGGTCAAGGAACTGGTACATGCTTACAGCGTTGATCCTAACAAGCTTATCCTTGAGTTTTCAGAGAGAGATCTTATGAATGACACAGAGCTTCGACTTGAGATCCTGAACAAATTCAGGGCAGAAGGCTTTAAGGTAGCGATAGACAATTTTGGCGCAGGTGATTTCTCCATAAATATGTTAAAAGAGCTCCAAGCCGACTATGTAAAACTGGACAAGTCCTTCATCGACGATGCCTTAGCGAATCCCCGGAGCAAGATCGTACTTGAAGCCTGTGTAAAGCTTATCCATCAGCTTGGCATGAAGGTTGTGGCAGAGGGTGTTGAAACACAGATGCAGTTCGATTACCTGAAATCCATCGACTGCGATAGATTTCAAGGTTATTATTTTACCCCGGCCATTCCAATCCAGGAATTCGAAGAGAAGTATTAAAATGAAAACGCCCCGTGCATTGCACGGGGTTTACTATTACCGCAAGGAGATGCGGGCCACATCATAAATTATTAATGGCAGGTGCTGGTACATCATGAAGAGGATGTGCACCGTAATGGGTACGTATATGTTTCTGGTCCAGAAGAATGCTACTGCGTAGGGAAGGGCAAGCACCATGGCTTCCACAACACCAAGGGGCAGATAAGCATAACTGAAACCGCAAAGTATAAGTCCCAGTGAAAAGCTCACAAGAGCTGATGTACAGGAATCAAAATTCATTATTGCTTTTCTGAAGAACAGTTCCTCTGAAATAGGACAGAGAAAAAGAATTGTTATGGCATACAGGAATTCTCCGATATAGCTGTTTTCCCAGGTAATACCATAGGTTCCGTCCAGCGCTCCGATGAAACTGGGCTGGATGAGACGGAACTTTATCATGTAGCAAGCCTGCGCTGCTAAGACAGTAAGTGCAACGGGTATCCAGAATTTCTTGATACTCTTAAAATTTTGCGTATATTCTCTGATTGAAAAATCTCTGGCGAAATAAACAGCCAGTACCAGATAGAACACAAAAAATATGTAAAGCGTCTTAAACGGCTTTATTATACAAAATATGATAAAAAGCACTTCCCATATAATCGGAAAGGCCAAATTCTTAATCTGAGATTTCACAACCCACCTCTAAGTGTATAATATCTGATTGATTATACCACATTACTCCGAAGTCTGCTCAAATACGGTAAAAAAAATCCTCAGAGGAACTCTCTGAGGAAAAACTGGGCTAGTAGGATTCGAACCTACGAAATGACGGAGTCAGAGTCCGTTGCCTTACCGCTTGGCGATAGCCCACCGACAAGATTGTATTATACGTATGTTTATCCATTAATGCAAGCACTTTTTTTAAATTTTTATAATTTTATTTTTCGGTTTCCTAAAACACTATTCCATAAGCCAATTTTCGCATTATTTTCAAAAAAGGTGTTTGAAATTTAATTATACATGTATTATTATAATTCAGACGAGGACGTCAATTTTGACGCCCTCGTTTTTTTGTTTTTTCAGGAAAGGGTGATTCTTATGTTACGCGAAGCAAAATATGTAAATGCAATTTATAAAAGCGGAAGCTTTTCAAAGGCTGCTGCGGCTCTGTTTATTTCCCAACCCTCTCTCAGCGCCACTATAAGGAGGCTGGAAAATGAACTTGGGACCACCAGCTTTTATTGCTGCTATTCACTTCCGATACATCTCAATCCATTCCGCAGCAAGTATCCCAACATAAGTATCAACCTGAATGAAAATACCAGCAGTGAAGAGATGATCAAAACACTCCGCCTGGGCCAGATTGATTTTGCTTTGAGCAGTAATCCTGTAGGCTTTGAAGAATTCAAAAAACTCTTCTTTCTTAAGAAACAGCTTATTCTCGCTGTCCCCGGTGCCTGGGAGGTAAATGACAGCCTTATAGACTATCAGCTTTCCTTTAAGGATGTCCTTAACGGAAGGCAGCGAAGCCAGACCTGTCCCAAGGTATGGAATTGACAAGTGATATTCCCGATACTGCTTCCTCACCGGCTCCCGATACCATGATCATGTCTGCCATGCCTACCGTAACTGCCAGGAGCTGTTCTATTACCATCGGGATGATCAGCTTCATAAGTTTTTCTCTGCTAAACATTTCCTGCTCTCCTCCCTGTCAAACTTTCCGAATCTTTATAACAAAAAAGGCGCCGGATGTTTTATCTCCGACGCCGTTGTCTTTGCTATGGGTGTATTATATGGGCATCTGTTTTGTATGACAAATACCTGTTAATTTATACCTCATAACTATTTAGTTATAGGGTTCTGTCATTATCCGGGATGCGATATGTTTTATATCAGCCTTCAAAGAGAAGATCCGCATAGGTTGGGAACGGCCAGTCGTTCTTATCCACAAGCATTTCAAGCTTATCTGCGGGAGTTCTGAGCGCTGTCATTGCAGGAACTACCTTATCCTTGCAGTAATATGCTCTCTTTCTGGGTTCGGATATGCTTCTTGCCTTCTCCTCTTCCTTAATAAGCTTATCAAGAGCTTTCTTCATTGCTCCGAGCTGCTTTGTAACTTCTGTAAGTTCACTTGTCATAACCGAAACATCGCAGCCTGCTGTCTTAACTTCGTTGATATTTGAAGCAAGCCCGCCTGCGTACTTCATAACCGCAGGAATGATCTGCTTACTTGCCATATCAATCATGGTGAGTGCTTCGATATTGATAGTCTTGGAGTATGTCTCGAAAATAATCTCCTGACGTGCCTCCAACTCTGTTTTTGTAAATACGCCGAACTTCTTAAAGAGATCGATTGCCTTCTTTGTTGTGAGGACTTCAGCTGCCTCGATGGTTGAAGGGATGTTGGGAAGGCCTCTTCTCTCTGCCTCCTTCTTCCACTCCTCGGAGTAACCGTCGCCGTTGAAGATTACTCTCTGATGCTTTGTCAGGTACTCCTTGATAATATCGTGTACTTCCATATCAAAATCGGAAGCCTTCTCAAGTCTGTCTGCTGCCTCACTGAAAGCCTCTGCAACAATTGTATTAAGCGCTGTATTTGAGCTTGCCATAGAGTCGGAGGAACCAACCATACGGAACTCAAACTTATTTCCGGTAAAGGCGAAGGGTGAAGTACGGTTTCTGTCCGTAGCATCCTTCTCAAATTCGGGAAGGGTTGAAACACCTGTCTTGAGCTTTCCGCCGCGCTTGGATCTCTTGGCTTCACCTGTCTCAATAAGCTGGTGAACAACATCCTCAAGCTGCTCTCCAAGGAACATGGAAATAATAGCCGGAGGTGCCTCATCAGCGCCGAGGCGGTGGTCGTTTCCAACGTCGGATGCGCTCTGTCTAAGGATATCAGCATGTCTGTCGACAGCCTTAACTATGCAGGCAAGGACAAACAGGAACTGAATATTTTCATTTGGTGTATCACCGGGATCAAGAAGATTAACTCCTGTATCCGTGCAAAGTGACCAGTTGTCGTGCTTACCTGAACCATTAACGCCCTGGAACGGCTTTTCATGCAGAAGACATCTCATGTTGTGATGCTCCGCAACTCTCTTCATGGTCTCCATGATGATCTGGTTGTGATCTACTGCGATATTAGCTTCCTCATAAATCGGGGCAAGCTCGTGCTGTCCGGGAGCAACCTCGTTGTGCTGAGTTTTTCCGGGAACTCCGAGCTTCCAGAGCTCGTTGTTAAGATCCTTCATGAACTCTCCGACGCGCTCTCTGATTACGCCGAAGTAATGATCCTCCATCTCCTGTCCCTTGGGCGGCTGAGCTCCGAAAAGTGTACGGCCCGTGAAGATAAGGTCGGGGCGCTGCAGGCTCTTCTTCCAGTCCACAAGGAAGTACTCCTGCTCGGGACCAACTGATACATTTATTTTCTTTGCCTCGGTATTGCCGAAAAGATGAACGATCCTTAAAGCCTGCTCACTTACAGCCTGCATGGATCTAAGAAGGGGAGTCTTTTTATCAAGAGCCTCTCCGTTATAAGAACAAAATGCGGTGGGTATGCAGAGTGTTACGCCTGCACCTGTCTCCTTAAGGAAAGCGGGAGATGTGATATCCCAGGCTGTATAACCTCTTGCCTCAAAGGTTGCGCGAAGTCCTCCTGAAGGGAAGGACGAAGCATCCGGCTCGCCCTTAATGAGATCTTTTCCTGAAAAAGATGTCATCATGTGTCCGTCGCCTCTGGCGCTTGTGATAAATGCATCGTGCTTCTCGGCTGTAATACCGGTAAGCGGCTGGAACCAGTGAGTATAGTGCGTTGCACCGTGCTCCATCGCCCAGTTCTTCATCGCGTTTGCAACAGCATCCGCAGAAGCCAGTGAGAGATCTCCGCCCTTTTCCATGACCTGGATGACCTCTTTGTACACACTCTTGGGCAGACGCTCGCGCATTCTCTCAAGTGTGAACACATTTTTACCGAAAAGTTCCTCAACCATGACCTGTTCGCTCATATACACCTCATTTTCATTTTTTAATATTCAAGAGTATTTCGCCAATGATTGTACTATATTAGTTTGAATTACACAAATAAAAAGCCCCCACATTTTTCCATATCATATATAACTAATTGGCAGCGCAACAAGATTTTCCCTCAGATACATCTTTTTATCTGTCAGGCAGAGGACTACTCCCAATCCCCTCTTTTTATCAGGAATCTTATCAAGGACGGCATTCGCTCCGCCCATGATTGCCTTGGGATTACCGGTCATTTTTATCTCAACAGGATAAAGAACTCCGTTTTCTTCGATAACCAGATCAATCTCATTTTCACGGCTGCTTGTTTTGTCCTTGCCTCTGTAATAAAAAATGCTGAATCTGTAGTCAATGCCCTCATTGGAATACGTCTTTAATATTTCGGAAACAACAAAAGTCTCAAACATATTTCCAGTAACAGCACTGTTCTTCAAGGCATCTGCCGTCAGCCAGCGCGTAAGATAGCAAGCAAGACCTGTATCCCTGAAGTAGATTTTGGGTGTCTTAATCGCTCTCGATAATGCACTTGAAGAATAAGGCTGCAGTAAAAATACAATGCCTGTTCTTTCAAGAATGGAAATCCAGTTTTTAATAGTTGGCTCTGATACTCCCACATCCGAAGCAATATTGGCATAGTTCAGTATCTCCCCGGTCCTGGCCGCAACCGCCGTCAAAAACTTGAAAAAAGTAATACTGTCAGCGGCTATAAGTTCATTGATATCTCTCTCCAGATACGTATCAACATATGAAGAATAGTAGTCCTGCCAATCCCTGTCCACATCGTACAACTCAGGATAAGAGCCCTTATGGATTATCTCCCATATGTCATCGTAATCCGCAAGTTCTTTCTCTCTTTCTTTCAGATATTCATCTGTAGGGACAAAATGCTTGTTAAAATGAACCCCCTTAATCTCACGAAGCGAAAGCCCGGATAATTCCATAACAGAAACTCTGCCGGCCAATGATTCACTCATTCCCTTCATCAGCTCCAGCTTCTGCGAACCCGAAAAAATGAACTGTCCTCTCTCCTCGGATTCATCTATGAGTAGCTTAACATCCTCAAGGATACTGTTTTCTTTTTGCACTTCATCTATAAAAAGCGGTCTGGGATTGTTTAAGAAAAACAGTTTAGGTTCCTCTTTCGCCTGCATCCGGGTCATCTTATCATCAAATGACACCCTGTTATAATCCGCAAACTGATGCTTAAGCAGCGTCGATTTTCCAACCTGCCTTGCTCCGGTGAGCAGCAAACACTTGCTTTCAGAAGCTCTTTTCTTAAGGATACTTGAAATAGCCCGTTCAATATATGCCATAGACGCCTCCCGACTAATCTAAAGTCTGATTTTATTTTAGTCGATGAGTGTTATCAAGTCAACGATGTACAGAAGGCCGATATTATAAAAAGAACTCCGGCATCTCTGTCGAAGTTCTTTTTTGATTTACTTAACTTTTGCGTTGGTTTGTTTTTTGATTTTCTTTATAAGAGTCTTCTTTTCGTTTTTCTTCAGGCCTTTAACCTTAATCACGCAGTTCTTATGCACTTCATCAACCGCCTTGGTTCCAATAGTCAATGAAGGATTGGCCTGTATTGTCATCTTCTTAAGTCTGTAGCAGTGATAGAATGCTTTTTCACCCAATTCTTCTATTGTTGAAGGAATCTTTACTGATTTAAGGTATTTCAAATCCTTAAACGCACCAGTACCTATTCTTGTCACAGTATACTTATCTCCTAAATACTCAACTGTTTTAGGAATTTTAAGTTTTTTAATAGATTTATTCTTGGTCCCCAAAATTGTCACAGTGGTATTACCATTTATATAATATGTAAAATCACCATTCTCAAATTTTTTGCCCACGTAAGGATTTGAAGCATTTTTCACATTTTCATCCTGTAGTGACGGCATATCGGGTATTTCCCATTTTGTCTGAGTATAGCTTATATCATCTGATGTATCTTCTGCTGAATCATCTTGAGCCGAACCAGAAGATCCCGCCTGTGGATTATATCTGACATAGTGATGAGAACCTGTCTGAGGCTCGATTGAATCTATAATTTTACCATCATCAGGCTTGCCATCGTTGTTGTCATCCATGAAAAACTTTCCACCAAGTTCCACCTTGGAAATGGCTCTGCCAAGCATTTTGGGACTCCAGAACTCCTGAAGTGAATCACAGTTTTGAAAGCTCACATAGCTTATTATCCAATTACTAAGATTAACACTTCTTAGGGATGAACATCCATAAAAAGTGAAACCATCCATATTCGCAGTATCAAAATGACTTACATCTATGCTTGTGAGTCGTTCACACGAAGCAAACATTCCACCCGCCCACTTTACTTTTGATGTATTAAATCCACTTACATCAATATCTGTTAGCGATGAGCAAAGCCAAAACATCGCATTCATGTCTTCTACATTAGAAGTATCAAAACGGCTTACATCAAGACTTGTTAATGCTTTACAGTTCTCAAACATGTGCCCCATACTCGTTACATTAGATGTATTAAAGTTCGAGCCCAGCTTTATGCTTTCTAATACATCACAATGTTCAAACATATAAGCCATATTTTCTACGTTAGAAGTATCAAAGCAAGTAATATCTAGATTTTTTACATGACGGCAGTCTTGAAACATACAAATCATATTCTGCACGCTAGATGTATTAAACCCTCTTCCAAAATGGATAGCAGTAGCCTGGCACCCCCTAAACATATAAGTCATATCTGTCGCATTAGATGTATCAAAATTTTCCAAATAAATATTTGTCGCACAAACACCATCAAATGCCCCAGACAAATTTGTGATTTTCGATATATCACAGTCATGAAATTTAGCAGTACCAACCCTTGAATTCGGTACAAAACAATCTGCATAAAATTTTTCGAATGATCCCGTCACATCTACTTCAATAATGTTTGCACGAATTCCTTCAGGAATATCATAAATCAACCCATGAGAGGAAGCATCTATATTCTCTCCCCACACCCATAATTTTCCCTGTGAATCCACCTTATAGTAAGCGTGAGATCTATTGTCATATGTTGCCGGCAACAGATCCCCTGTTGCCGATGCAGACAAGCTAAAGAATCCTCCAAACACTACTATGGCAAAGACCGCAACCATCATGGATAAAGCTAAAATTACCTTTTTTACACTACTTGTCATTTAAAACCTTTCCTTTCTCATAATCATAACAAAAAACGCCGGGCACAAATCAAATGCAAGAACTCAGATCCATCACCGATCCAATATCCTTGCAGCGTTATAATATGCCTGACGTTTAATAGCCATTAAAATATTTAATTATATAAACAACTAAACAGTCACTTACTCTGTTCTGTTCTATCAAAAGCATTGATTTTCGCCCCTCAAATGAAATCATCTTTTGTTAAAGTTCTTCTCAACAATTCAAGATGGTATCACATTTGTTTTTATAAATCAATATTTAATTTATTTTTGTTTATAAGTGTTCATTATGTTATTGTTACTACTTATTACAGGTTTTGTTTTCTATTACATCTTATTACTACTTATTACTACTTTCACTAACCCACACACATTTTTACATCCGACTATTATAGTTAAATTGTACCTCTTCGAGCCCGTTACACGATTTGTAAATGAGAAAGCGTTTATGCCACTTTGGTATACATTTTGAGACCTTTTTGCAGATTATTTCTCCGGAAAAGTAAATAGAATGGCGATTTTCCCGTTTTGGTATCCCTGTTTTGTAAATTCATGGATACCAAAGTCCCTAAAAAGCCTTTTTATTTACAAACACTTCTGTAAAGGTTCTGAAAAGCGCCGAAAAAGTATACCAAAATGGTGAAAACGGCTTTTTATTTACTTTTACTATAGCCTTTGGCCACGCCTAGCTAAAATACTACGGATACAGCCCCACCAACACAAAAACACCGACTAATCTAAATTTAGACTTTAGATTAGTCGGCAACTTTGATTCATATCCAGTTATATTTCTATTTTACTTCTTTTATTACTTCTTCAAAGTTTTCTACTTCCCATATATCAAAATATCAGCAGGAAATATTCTCGCTTGAGCCCGTATGTACTCTCAGGATATCGTACTTCTCAGTCTCCTGATCAAGCTTGATATAAAGTACCTGCTTGGGATGAGGGCAGCTCTCCATCTCATCGCCGTCTTCGTTAATGATGCCGAGGACTTTGGTCTCGATGTCGCGTCCGTCGGGCTTCATGATCTCAATGGTATCGCCCACGCAGAACTTGTTTCTCTGCTCGATTTTAGCAAGACCGCGTTCATTTACCTCACCTACGATACCAAGGTAGGTATACTCATTGACATAAGTATTTGCGTCATAAATCTGAGCATCGTCTGAGGGCTTGCCAAAATAGAAGCCTGTGGTGAACTGTCTGTAGGTACATCTTGAAATCTCATCAAGATACCAGGGCATGTTCTCACGGTATTTCTCCTCGGACTCAAAATAGTCATCAATAGCCTTGCGGTAGGTTCTGGCAACAGTTGCAACGTAAAGAGCAGTCTTCATGCGGCCCTCAATCTTGCAGCTGTCGACACCCGCATCCACAAGCTCCGGAATATGCTCAATCATGCACAGATCCTTGGAATTGAAAATGAAGGAGCCTCTCTCGTTCTCGTATACCGGAAGGTATTCTCCCGGTCTTGTCTCCTCAACCACCGCATATTTCCAGCGGCAGGGATGTGTACACTCGCCGTGGTTGGCATCGCGGCCCGTGAAATAGTTTGATAAAAGGCAGCGACCGGAATAGCTTATACACATTGCGCCGTGGATAAAACTCTCAATCTCAAGATCATCGGGGATATTTTCACGAATCTCCTTGATCTCTTTAAGTGAAAGTTCTCTTGCGGCAACTACTCTCTTTGCACCCTGGTCAGCCCAGAACTTGTATGTCTCGTAGTTTGTGTTATTTGCCTGAGTTGATACATGGATATCAATCTCCGGACAGATTCTTCTTGCCATCATGAACATGCCAGGATCTGCGATGATAAGTGCGTCAGGTCCAAGCTCCTTTAATTCATGAAAATATTCCTCTGCCCCTTTAAGGTCATCGTTGTGCGCAAGGATATTTGCTGTGACATGCACATGTACTCCATGCTCATGGGCAAACTTAATGCCCTCTGCCATATCGTCGTGGCTGAAGTTTTTAGCCTTTGCACGAAGGCCAAAGGAGTTTCCGCCGATGTAAACGGCATCTGCTCCGAAAATTACTGCAGTTTTTAATACTTCAAGGCTGCTGGCAGGGATTAGCAGCTCTGGTTTGTGTTTTTCTCTCATATAACCCTCATCCGGCGCTTCGCGCCACCTTCCCCCAGTGGGGGAAGGCATATTATCTACTTCCTACCCTCTCAGGGAAGGCTTGTTTACAGTTTCAGCGACATGGCCATGCCGTCGCCTACGTTCAAAATAACACTTTGGAGCTCGGGATCGTGCTTGATTGCAAACAGGTACTCCCGCATTCTCTCGTGGATTGTGCGGTTGCGTCTGGTTACGGCGAACCTCGACTCCATCACATCTCCGTCCTGGAGCACATTGTCGGACAAAAGGAGTCCTCCCTTTACAAGGAGCCTCTTGCAGTCCGGCAAAAAGTTGATATATTGACCCTTTGCGGCGTCCATAAAAATAAAATCATACTGCCCGGAAAGTTGCGCCAGAATATCTGCTGCATCCCCCTCAAGCAGTGTGATTTTATGGTTTGTATCATATTTATCGAAGTTTGCATGAGCGACAGGTATGCGCTTTTCAAACTTCTCTATTGTGGTTATCTTTGTATCATCGTCTGAATAGGTCGCCATCAGAAGTGCGGAAAATCCCACCGCACAGCCGACTTCGAGAATATTCTTCGGATGATTCATCTGAAGGAGGAACCTTATAAGGCTCTGGGTATCCTTCCTTATTATCGGCACGTCATCCGCAAGAGATTTTCTCTCAAGCTCATCAAGAAAAGGGGCATTGCCCTGATCAAGCGAATTGATGAAGGTGCTTATTCTCTCATCACTGATCACCTGAATCCTCCTCGCTCTCTGCGATAGAAGATGCACTCATTATCCCTATAATCTCATCCGGCGTCATTGACGGGCTGAGTTCATAGGTACCGGGTGCTATCATTCCGTGATACTCCGAAAATCTCTCCTGAAGCCAAAACAGCTTGCTGTTATTGATGATTCCCCTGTTTTCAAGGAGCTCCGCTATCTCTCCCACAGACATGCTGTCCGTTATCGATACCGACACGGTTCTGGTATCATACTTAGAAGCCGGAACCTGATTATAAATATTGTATCCGTATGTATAGGCCTCAGATGCGTACTTACTTATCAGCATCACGGCAACTATAACAAGCAGAACCTTGACTAAAGTATCAAGAATTCCAAGTCCTATTCCCCTTGCGTCCATAGTTCCTCTTTTCTGTCATTAGTAGTTAGAATCCATGATAATAGGAAGAATCATGGGTCTTCTCTTTGTCTTCTTCCAGATAAAATCTGATAAAACATCTTTAACTATGTTCTTAAGCTTATTCCAGTCTGTAATATTTCTGTCAAGTGCCTCGGTAACCTCATCAAGCACAAGATCCGTTGCATCCTCGATCAGCTGATCGGACTCTCTAACGTATACGAATCCCCTGGATACAATGCTGGGCCCTGATACGAGCTGCGCATTTTCTCTGTCTATCCCGAACACAACAATTACAATACCATCCTCGGCAAGTCTTTGTCTATCACGGAGCACCACATTTCCAACGTCTCCGACACCGAGACCGTCAACGAGAATTGTACCTACAGGCACTTTTCCAACAACCTTGGCCTTCTCCTCGGTCAGCTCCAGAATATCTCCGGACTTTATTATGAAAATATCATCCTTATCCATTCCGAGGCCCATCGCAATGTTCTTCTGGGCTATCAGATGTTTGTACTCACCGTGAACGGGAATCGCGTACTTAGGATGTACAAGTGTGTAGATAAGCTTTATATCCTCCTGGCAGGCATGTCCGGAAACATGAACATCCTGGAAAATAACATCAGCGCCTCTCACAAGGAGGTCGTTTATGATATTTGTAACCGCCTTCTCATTACCCGGAATCGGATGTGATGAAAAGATGATCGTATCGCCGGGTCTGATGCTTATCTTCTTGTGCTGTCCGCTCGCCATACGGCTAAGGGCAGCCATGGATTCACCCTGGCTTCCCGTTGTGATAATAACTGTCTTGTTATCGGGATAATTGTTAAGCTGATCAATCTCAATCAGCGTATTGTCCGGTATCTTGATGCATTCGAGCTTCTGGGCAATATCGATGATATTGACCATACTTCTGCCCTCGACTACAACCTTCCTGCCGAATTTATAGGCAGTATTTATGATCTGCTGAACACGGTCAACGTTGGATGCAAAGGTTGCAACAATAATTCTCGAATCCGAATGCTCCTCAAAAAGTGAATCGAAGGTCTTACCCACGGTTCTCTCAGACGCCGTAAATCCGGGTCTCTCGGCATTGGTGGAATCACACATAAGTGCAAGAACGCCCTTTTTACCAATCTCTCCAAATCTCTGAAGATCAATGGGATCTCCGAAAACAGGAGTATAATCCACCTTGAAGTCACCGGTGTGAACCACGATTCCTGCAGGCGAATATATAGCAAGTGCAGCCGCATCAACAATCGAATGGTTGGTGCGAATAAACTCAACTCTGAAATCTCCAAGGTTGATGGACTGTCCGAATTTAACAACCTTTCTTCTGACCTTCTTTAAAAGTCCGTGCTCTTCAAGCTTATGCTCAATGATGCCCATTGTAAGCCTTGTGGCGTAAATCGGAACCCCTATCTCTTTAAGTACATAGGGAAGCGCACCGATATGATCCTCATGTCCGTGAGTTATCACAAAGCCCTTTATTTTATCAATGTTGTTCTTAAGATAAGTAATGTCGGGGATTACCAGGTCGATTCCCAGCATATCATCATCGGGGAATGACAAACCGCAATCCACTACAATAATACTGTCCTCATATCTGAAGGCAGTAATGTTCATTCCAATCTGCTCAAGGCCTCCAAGCGGTATAACCTGAAGCCCTGACGCGGATTTATTAGTATTCTTTTTATTCAATCAGTTTTCCTCCAAAATTGTTTCGATGGCCGAAAAGATAATCCCATGATCTGAGCCTGCCGGTCTTTTCCCCAGTCCTGAACTACCGGTATAAAGCGATTCACGGATTAAATCCCCGGATCAATCGAGTCCTATATCATCTTCTTCAAGAAGTTTTCTGAAAACAACAGCAACTGCTTCAAGCTCACTGTCATCATCTACAATTGTATAATTAGCCTCGGTTTCACCCTCAGCTGAATCATCGCGAAGTATCAGCGCCTCGCCGTCTCCATCCTCGACATCAGTCACAAGAATGTAGGACTTGGCACCTATTACAGTCTGTTCCAAAACAAAAAAATCCACCGGCTCCTCGCCTTCGGGACGAAATGTTATTTTTTCCATTTATTACTCTTTTACCTCTTTATCCCTGTTATCAAGGTAGTCCTGTAAAATGATCTGCGCTGCGATCATATCCACATACTCCTTGCGGTCTGCTTTTTTAATTCCAACCTCGTCCATTATAGCGTCGGCTTCAACAGTAGTAAGCCTCTCATCCCACATGATCACGGGAAGAGATGTGCGTCTCTCGAGCTTCTCCTTAAACTCCAAGGATAAACCTGAGCGCACAGATTCAGACTGATCCATGTGCAAAGGCAACCCCAAAACTATAAGCTCAACCTTGTACTCCTGAATCAGCTCTTCAATTCTAGCCAGTGTTTTACGAAGCTTATTCTCTTCTTTTCTACGGATAATCTCTTTGGCCTGTGCCGTCATCAAAAGCTCATCACTAAGAGCAACGCCCACAGTCCTTGATCCGTAATCCAATCCCATTATTCGCATTATTTTCTGGACCAGTTATTATTCTTTATATACTCCGTGAGCATCTCTTCCACAAGCTCATCACGCTCAACCTTCATGATAAGACTTCTGGCGCCCATATGGCTCGTAATATATGTAGGATCTCCGGACATGATATATCCGACGATCTGGTTTACCGGATTGTACCCCTTCTCCAGAAGCGCCTCATATACAACGGAGAGAACCTTCTTGACCCCTGTCTCAGGATCAACATCTACTTTAAAAAATTGTGTATTTCCAAGATTAGTATCAGACATATAGCTATCCTCACATATTAAAATTGCGCCTTTTTCTCCATCAATATCGGCACATACTTGATTTTATCATAACGCATAAAGCCTAAATAAGCAATGTATCGTCTCTTAAGAAACTATTAAACGTGTGCTCCGTTATATCTCCGGACTTTATTCCGAGCTCCTCAGCTTTATCCTTCGGCACCGCAATCCTGATGTATCTAGTGGTTAGACCTATCAGATATTCCTTGCCGTCAATGGTTTCAAAGTCCTCCCAGAGCACCTTCTCCGTAGCTCCTATGAAGCTCTCTCTGTAGCGTTTTGACTGCTCTTTGGTCATTGTGAGAAGAACATTACTTCTTGCGGTCTTTTCCCTGTCAGTCAGCTGATCCTTCATCTTGGCAGCCACTGTGCCCTTTCTCGGAGAGTATTTGAACACGTGCATCTCATAAAAATCGATATCCTCTGCGAACTTCCTGCTCTCCTCGAAGGTCTCCTTTGTCTCACCGGGGAATCCCACGATGATATCAGTCGTTATAGCGGGTTTATCATAGACCTTCCTCAAAAGACGTACGCTCTCGGCATATTCCTCAGCGCTGTAATGTCTGTTCATGCGCTTTAAGGTATCATTGCTGCCGCTCTGAAGCGAGAGGTGGAAATGCGGGCAAACCTTGGAAAGCGCCGCCATACCTTCCGCCATCTCCTCAGTGATAATGCGGGGTTCAAGGGAACTAAGTCTTATTCTATCGATGCCTTCTATATCATTGAGCTTTTGTAAAAGTGAAAGCAGCGCTGATTCTCCCTTATCAAGGCCATAGGAGCTGATATGTATTCCGGTGAGAACTATCTCCCTGCAGCCATCTGTCGCAAGCTTTCTTACTTCGCAGAGAATCTCAGCCTCATCCCTGCTCCTGATGCGCCCTCTTGCATAAGGAATTATGCAGTAGCTGCAGAACTGGTTACAGCCATCCTGAATCTTGATATAGGCTCTTGTGTGCCCGGGCATGCTTTTTAATTCCATGCGCTCATATTCCTGCGCAGGATCGTTAATCTCAGTCATGCTCTCGCCGCCAAGCAGCTTATCCACCTTAAGACCGGTCTGTTCCTCTTTCTTATCAAAATAGTCCCTTAAAATCTCGACTATTTCTGCCTTCTTATTGTTTCCGACAATAAGATCGATGCTGTCATCGGCCTTCACACCCTCTTTATCAGTCTCGACATAGCATCCGCATGCCACAACCACGGCCTCGGGGTTCTTCCTCTTAGCCCTGTGGAGCATCTGCCTGCTCTTATGATCCGCGATTGAGGTAACAGAACAGGTATTGATGATATACACATCTGCCTTCTCATCAAATGCCACAATATTGTATCCGCTTTCTTGTAACTTTTGCCCCATAACATCTGTCTCATATCGGTTTACTTTACAACCGAGACTGTGTAAGGCGACACTTTTCATATTAAACCTCCGCTAATTTTGACGTATTATATCATTGACTTTTAACGTCCTTCCGTTTATCATGAAGAAAAGAAGGAGGTATTTGCGCAATGAAAACCGTAAAAATTTCTTTAAATTCTATCGATAAGGTTAAGTCTTTTGTAAACGATATTACAAAGTTCGATTATGATTTCGACCTTGTATCCGGTAGATATGTAATTGACGCAAAGTCCATCATGGGTATTTTCTCACTTGATCTTTCAAAGCCGATTGATCTTAACATCCATGCTGAAGACGGCGCCGATGAAGTGCTTTCAATCTTAAAGCCTTACATGATCTAATTTTAAAATCTACTGAAACCTGCGACAGCGTCGCAGGTTTTTTAGATTAATAGCCTTCTGGTCCCTTGCCTTCCCCCTGGGGGGAAGGTGTCAGCGAAGCTGACGGATGAGGGGTTTTATGCCTCTAACACAATTATCTCATCCGTATCCAGTGCGGTCTGCACCAGTTCATCAATCTTCTCATCAAGTCTGTGCTCATGAGCCCTGATAACCTCAAGCCTCGGCTTTGTTACGGGATGCTTTGCCACGAAAATTGTACAGCAATCCTCGTAAGGAAGTATCGAAGTCTCATAGGCATCAATTTTCAGTGAAATATCAACAATATCCTGCTTATCAAATGCGATCAAAGGTCTGTATACAGGCATATCCGTTACAACCTCGTTGGTCGCCATAAGGCTCTCCATAGTCTGTGATGCAACCTGTCCGATACTCTCACCGGTTACAAGTCCCATGCACTTATTCTGAGCTGCAATTGTATCTGCAATTCTCATCATATATCTGCGCATGATGATAGTAAGCTCATCGTGCGGACACTGCTTATAGATATACATCTGAATATCGGTAAAGTTGATAACGTGAAGTCTGACTTTCCCCGTAAATCTCGCGATAACCTTAGCAAGGTCAACAACCTTCTGCTTTGCTCTCTCACTTGTATAAGGCGGAGCATTGAAATAAACCGCCTCAATCTCGGCACCGCGCTTTGCGATCATGTAGCCCGCAACAGGAGAATCGATACCGCCTGAAAGAAGAAGGCAAGCCTTACCGCTGGTTCCTATCGGCATTCCGCCGGGACCGGGAATGATCTCGGAGTAGATGTTAACCTTCTCACGGATCTCAACACTTACGAGAATATCGGGCTCTCTGACATCAACCTTCATCTCCGGGAATGCATCAAGTACCTGCGCGCCGATCTCGGCTGCTGCCTCCATAGAATCAAGAGGATAAGTCTTATCCACTCGTCTGCACTTAATCTTGAAGGTCTTGTTTTTATCCGGATAAACTCCGTCAAGGAACTTTATAACCTCAGCTGACAAGCCGTTAATATCGGGAAGCTTTCCGTCTCCGTCCCTCTCAATGCATACAGCGGGACAAATTCCGGTGATTCCGAACACTGTCTGAAGAGCAGCCACGGTCTCATCGAAATCAAAGCCCTTCGCATTTAAGTAAATTCTTCCGGAAACCCTGAAAATGCTGAACTCACCCTCGCACTTTTCAAGAACGCGCTCCATCTGTTTTACCAGCGCCTCCTCGAAGAGGTATCTGTTCTTACCCTTAATTCCTATCTCTGCGTACTTAATTATAAATGCATGGTACTGCATGGTTTATCTCCTTGAAAACTGTCTGAGCATCGGCACTATCTCGGCAAATGCTTTCACTGTGGTATCAATCTCTTCCTTAGTCGTAAGTTCCGACATGCTGATTCTGACGGTGCTTCCGTAGAAATCCTTGGAAATCCCGATAGCCTTTAAGGTACCGGATACTGAAGGGTGACTTGACGAGCAGGCGCTTCCCGCTGATACGTAAATCTCCTTATCCTCCAGGGCATGGAGCAACACCTCTGCCCTCACGCCTTTAACAGACACACTGATGATATGCGGAGCTGTCTCCCCGATAGCTTCTGTCAGCTCATCCTCTGAAAAATCGTAAATGCTCTTTTCCGAGGTATCAAGTCCGTTAATCCTTATATCCTGAAGAGCCCCTGTAAGGCCTGCAATAAGCTGCTTTTTGAGAGCATAGAGAGTCTCTATTTTTTCATCAAAACCCTCGTAAATCTCCTGCGCTGCTCTGCCAAGTCCGACAATTCCGGGAACGTTCAGTGTACCCGAGCGCATGCCGCCCTGCTGGCCGCCGCCGTAGCTTATGGGAATAATTCGCACTCCGTCTCTTACATATAAAAAGCCGATGCCCTTGGGACCGTGTATCTTATGACCGCTGACGGACATCATATCTATTCCGAGGTTCTTGGGAATAATCATCTGTTTCCCGTACCCCTGAACGGCATCCACATGGAAAAGGATCTTGGGATTAGCCGCATGAATGATTTTTCCTGCTTCCTCAAGAGGCATCACTGAGCCAAGCTCATTGTTGACCGCCATGATTGAGACAAGGATGGTGTCCTCTCTGATTGCGTTCTTGAGCTCATCAAGGTCTATGACGCCCTTCTCATTGACGCCAAGGTAAGTCACCTCAAAGCCCTGATCCTCAAGATATTTCATGGAGTTCAGAATCGCCGGATGCTCAACGCTTGTGGTGATGAGGTGCTTTCCCTCTCTGTGATGAGCCATCGCTCCGCCGATTATGGCTGTATTATCGGACTCTGTGCCGCCTGAAGTGAAAAGTATTTCCTTCGGCTTCGCCTTGAGAGTCTTTGCAATTTTCTCTGTTGCTTCCTTTACAAATTGTTCTGCCACAACTCCCTTGTGATGCATGCTAGAAGGATTACCGTAATCCTCGGTCATCATTTGGAGAGTCAGCTTTGCCACGTCGTCATAAACGCGCGTAGTGGCGGAATTATCTAAATATATTTCCATTGTTTGCCTTTCATTCCCCTCATCCGTCAGCTTCGCTGACACCTTCTCCCCTAGGAGAAGGCATAGCATTGTATTCAAGCTTCAAGATTATACATTAACCATGCGAGCATTGTAAAGCCTGCGGTTTCTGTGCGCAAAATGCGCTTGCCCATGGTGATGGTCTTAAAACCTGCATCACCGGCATAGCTCACCTCTTCATCGGCGAAGCCGCCCTCAGGTCCAACGAATATGCCTATGCTCTGCCCGGGTTCTATCGAATTGATGACTTCCCTGGTGTATTCCATGCCCTCTGCCATCTCATAGGGAAGGAGCTTCACATCAAGGCTCTCTGCATATTTAACAGCTTCCTTGAAAGTCATGGGCGCTTTTACCTCGGGTATAACTCCGCGCTTACTTTGCTTCGCCGCGGCTTCCGATATGGCATTCCACCTCTTAATTTTATTCGCTGCACGCTTTTCATCGAGCTTCACAACGCTTCTTTTCATGGAAACCGGAATTATCTCAAAAGCTCCGAGCTCCACGGCCTTCTGGATTATGAGTTCCATCTTGTCCGCCTTGGGAAGTCCCTGGAACAGGTATATCTTTGATGGAAGCTCTGCGCCGGATTCCTTAATGAAGCGCAGTTCCCCGATAAGTTCGGTGTCGGAGATCGATTCAATGCCGAATCTGTATTCCTTCTGATCGGCGGTGTCCTCATCCATCAGGCTTACCGAGAATTCCTCGCCCGGTTTCATCCTAAGGACGTTAACCATGTGGTTGTAGTCATCGCCTGTGATTACTATTCTTTTTTGGTTGTCTATAAGTTGGGTGCTGCTTGCAAAAAAATGGTACATAGGCCCCTCAATTCTTCTTGGAAATTACACTGACCCACTCGCCTTGCTTGCAGACCTCGATAATATCAAGGCCGGCGTCCTCGTGAGCCTTTCTGATAACATCTTCCTTAGCTTCAATGATTCCGGAGGTAATGTAAATGCCGCCGGTTTTCAGAAGGCCGGGAACGATGGGTGTGAGCGGAACAAGAACGTAGGGAAGGATATTGGCTACGACGATGTCATACTTCTCCTTGCCAACCTGGTCCTGAACCTTCTCGTCATCTATAATATTGCCGATTATAAGATCAAAATCCTTATCTGCGATGTCATTGTTCTTCTTGTTGTCGTCAACTGCCGGCTCTGAGCAGGGATCAAGGTCTGTTCCAACGCAGTGGCCTGCTCCGAATTTCATTGCAAGAATGGATAGCACTCCGCTTCCGGTTCCGATGTCGAGCACCTCTGCTTCGGGAGTCATATATTTCCTAAGAGCCCTTATGCAAAGCTGAGTGGTCTCGTGCATTCCTGTACCAAACGCGGTTCCGGGATCAATATGAAGTGTGATGTTCGCTTTTTTCTTATCCTCCTCGTCGGGAGTCTCCCAGGAAGGTATTACCAGAACATCATCCACCAGGAACTTATGGAAATACTGCTTCCAGTTGTTAATCCAGTCGATATCCTCAGTCACATCAACGGAAATCGTTCCGTCGCCTATATCGGAAAAGCTTGAAAGCTCATCGAGAACTCCCCTGATCTCCTGCTTTATCTGATCGGGTGTCTTCTTAGCTTCGACCTCTTCACCGTTTTCATCGTACTCGTGGACGGTCAGCATATTGTCATCATCGACTTCGAGGAAAAAGTTCAGATATGCAACACCCTCCTCACCCGGAGCTATAACCGCGCAGCTGTCAACACCTGTCTCCTCGTCATCCGCATCCTGAAGATCATCCGTAAACATCTGCTCCTTGTCGGCAGCTGTGAGAGGGGCATTATCCTCTATCTGCGCACCTTCAAGACCGATATCCATCATACTGCTGACAATGATATCCTCTGACTCTTCATTCGTTCTGATTCTAAAACGCATCCACTTCATAGTTTTACTCCGCTCTTTTCTAATCTATTTTCAGGAAAAGTATATATAAGTACAATAACAGAAATAGCGGGGAGCTTGTACTCCCCGCTCTGTAATTATGTTTTATTTCTTCTTACCGAAAAATCCGCCCTTTTTCTTACCGCCATCATCATTTCCATCCTTATCTCCGGAAATACTGTCGGCAGCGTGTAAGCTGTCTCCGGTCTTCTCATCAAACTGCTTAAGGAGCTCCTTCGCTTCCTTGGAGAGTTTATCCGGAACCTGAACTACAAGAGTAACATAATGGTCACCTCTTACATCCTTGTTCCTGAGTGTCGGAACACCCTTTCCGCGAAGTCTTACTCTCGTATCTGTCTGAGTACCTGCCTTAACATCATAGAGCACCTTGCCGTCAACGGTATCTATAGCAACCGTTCCGCCCAGTGCTGCTATTGCATAAGACATAGGAACTGTTGAGAAAATATCATAATCCTGTCTCTGGAAAATAGGATGATCCTGTACGATAACTTCTACAAGAAGATCACCTCTCGGTCCGCCGTTTCTGCCGGGCTCACCCTTTTCACGGATACGAACGCTCTGTCCGTTATCAATACCTGCGGGGATTGAAACCTGAATTCTCTTGTTGCTTGCAACATATCCTGTTCCGCCACAATCGGTACACTTATCCTTAATTACCTTACCGCTTCCGTTACAGTCGGGACATGTCTGAACATTTCTGACTGTGCCGAAGAAGGACTGCTGTGTGAATACAACCTGACCTTTACCACCGCACTTAGGACACATCTGAGCTGTTGTTCCCGGCTTAGCACCGGTTCCCTTACAGGTCGGGCAGGGATCCTTAAGTCTAAGTTCCAGTTCCTTCTCACATCCGAAAACTGCTTCCTCAAAGGTTATACGAACGCTGGCACGAATATTTGCTCCCTTTGCAGGGCCGCTCCTCGCACCCTGGCTCCTTCTGCCGCCTCCGAAGAAATCTCCGAATATATCACCGAATATATCGCCAAAGTCTGCTCCACCGAAGTCGAATCCGCCATATCCGCCGGCACCGCCCTCAAATGCAGCGTGACCGAACTGATCATACTGACGTCTCTTCTCAGGATCGCTCAAAACCGCATACGCCTCGGATGCCTCCTTGAACTTGTCTGCTGCAGCTGCATCTCCGGGGTTCATATCCGGATGGTACTTCTTTGCAAGCACACGGTATGCTTTTTTTATTTCATCATCACTGGCTCCCTTGCTAACGCCAAGGACCTCGTAATAATCGCGCTTCTGATCTGCCATGTGTCTCTCCTAATTTACGCTAATTGCCCAATACATCTTATCTGATGTATTGGGCATTAGCAATATTTATATTATTAAAGTTTTATAAAACGGATTAAACCTCTCTGTAGTCGCCGTCAACTACGTCGTCTGCATTACCTGCATCTGAGCTCTGAGCTGAGCCGCCCATGCCGCTCATGTCAGGGCCTGCACCCTGAGCACCTGCTGCGCCCTGAGCACTCTCATAAACCTTAGCGAAGAGAGCCTGAGCATCAGTCATGAGCTTCTCCTTCTGGCTCTTGATTGTGTCGATCTCGCTGTCTGTAAGCTCACGATCCTTAGTCTGCTCAAGAGTATCCTTGAGAGCCTTGAGATCATCCTCTACAGTCTGCTTCTGAGAAGGATCGATCTTGTCGCCAACTTCCTGAATAGCCTTCTCTGTCTGGAATACGAAGGAATCAGCTTCGTTTCTAGCGTCAATGCCTTCCTTACGCTTCTTATCCTGAGCTTCGTACTCAGCAGCTTCCTTGATAGCCTTATCGATATCCTCGTCAGACATGTTGGAGCCAGCTGTGATTGTGATGTGCTGCTCTTTACCTGTTCCAAGATCCTTAGCGGATACGTTAACGATACCGTTTGCATCGATATCAAATGTAACCTCGATCTGCGGAACACCTCTCATTGCCGGAGGGATTCCATCAAGACGGAACTGTCCGAGTGACTTGTTGTCCTTAGCGAACTGTCTCTCACCCTGAAGAACGTTGATATCAACGGCTGTCTGGTTATCAGCTGCAGTTGAGAATACCTGGCTCTTCTTTGTAGGAATAGTTGTGTTACGCTCGATAAGTCTTGTAGCAACACCACCCATTGTCTCGATTGAAAGTGAAAGAGGTGTTACATCAAGAAGAAGGATATCGCCTGCACCTGTATCGCCTGCAAGCTTACCACCCTGGATACCTGCACCTACTGCTACGCACTCATCGGGATTAAGGTTCTTTGAAGGCTCATGTCCTGTGAGCTGCTTAACCTTCTCAACTACGCAGGGAACACGTGTTGAACCACCTACAAGGAGAACTTTTCCAAGGTCTGAATAGTTAAGACCTGCATCCTTCATAGCGTTCTGTACCGGAATAGCACTTCTCTCTACGAGGTCGTGAATAAGCTCCTCGAACTTAGCTCTTGTGAGATCCATATCAAAGTGCTTGGGGCCTTCTGCTGTAGCTGTAATGAAAGGAAGGTTGATGTTGGTTGTTGTAGAAGAAGAAAGTTCCTTCTTAGCCTTCTCAGCTGCTTCCTTAAGTCTCTGCATAGCCATCTTATCGCTTGAAAGGTCTACTCCTTCCTTAGCCTTGAACTCAGATACCATCCAGTCGATGATCTTCTGGTCAAAGTCGTCACCACCGAGGTGTGTGTCACCGTTTGTTGAAAGAACTTCGATAACACCGTCACCTATATCGATGATTGATACGTCGAAGGTACCACCACCAAGGTCGTATACCATGATCTTCTGCTCTTTTTCGTTATCAAGACCGTAAGCAAGAGCTGCTGCTGTAGGCTCGTTGATAATACGCTTTACTTCAAGACCTGCAATCTTACCTGCATCCTTTGTAGCCTGACGCTGTGCGTCATTGAAGTATGCGGGAACTGTAATTACTGCCTCTGTTACTTTTTCGCCGAGATACTGTTCTGCGTCTGCCTTCAGCTTCTGAAGAATCATAGCTGAAATCTGCTGAGGTGAATACTTCTTGCCGTCGATTGTGCGGCCGTTGTCTGTACCCATATCTCTCTTGATTGATGAGATTGTGTTCTCAGCGTTTGTTACTGCCTGACGCTTAGCGGGCTCACCTACGAGACGCTCGCCATTCTTTGTGAAAGCTACAATTGAAGGTGTTGTTCTTGCACCCTCAGCGTTAGCGATAACGGTGGGCTGACCACCTTCCATAACAGCTACGCAGCTGTTGGTTGTTCCTAAATCGATACCTATGATCTTACTCATTTTATTTTCCTCCGTTTATAAAACTAATGAATAATTAACAATAAAAATCTAATGAAGTTCTGCTCTCACACTTCGTGTTCGACAGAACTAAGTAGTACACTAAGCTCGGCAAAACCTCGCTAAGTGATTACTTAGCAACGGCAACCATGCTGTGTCTGAGCACTGTGTCGTGATACATATAACCCTTCTGAAGCTCCTGTGCCACGAATCCTTCCTCGACATCTTCGCTCTCAACCTGCATTACAGCGTTGTGGAAATTAGGATCAAATTCCTTTCCAACGGCTTCGATGGGAGTTACACCAAGATCCTCAATCTGCTTCATAAGCTGCTTGTATATCATATTCATTCCGTCTGCAAAAGCGGAATTCTTCTCTTCTTCAGGGACAGCAGCAAGTCCTCTTTCGAAGTTATCTACAACAGGGAGAATTTTCTCAAGTACACTGGATGCTCCCTGGTTGAACATCTGCGCCTTTTCTCTGTCGGTTCTTGTTCTGAAGTTCTCAAACTCAGCAAGCTGGCGCATGTATTTATCCTGCATCTCTTCGAACTTTTCTTTGTAAGGGTTCTTCTTTTCTTTTTTACCGAAAAGACCTTTCTTCTCACCCTCGGCGTTTTCAGTGTTCTCGGCACCTTCTACGCTCTCAGCGGCCTCTGCTACAGCTTCGGCAGCCTCTTCCTCTGCGGCCTCGGCAACCTTGTTTGCTGCATCAGCTACCTTTTTAGCCTTCTCGGCAACTTCCTGCTGAAGTTCCTTTGCAGTTTTCTTACCGGACACTGTATTTGTATCCTTCTTAACTTCCTTACTCACTTAAATACTCCTTATGGTTCTATTCTTTTTTATATAAATCATCCAGAGCTCTCATCATATTCTTAAGTGCTCCGACAACTTTGTCGTAATCCATTCGCTTAGGTCCGATAACTCCTACCGTTCCTCTCATGCCCTCTCCGAGATCGTAGGTCGCTGTTACAACGCTGCAATCCTTCATGGACTGAACCGGAGACTCATTACCGATGTAAACCTGTATACCTGTCTCCTCTGAGGAGGACTGAAGCGCATTCTCAACGATACTTGTAAGATCGCTCTTATCCTCAAAAGTGGTTATGAGGTCACTTGCTCTCTCCTTATCAGCAAGCTCGGGATATCTGAAAATGTTGTTCGCACCGCTGGTGTAAATCTGAAGGTCCTCATCCTCCGTAATGGCATCTCCGGCTGTATCGAGTATCTTGTCGATTATCTCGCTGTGGATACCCGCCTCCTGCTTCATCGCAGTTATAAGTCCGAGGTTAATGTCCTCTACGGAAAGTCCTGCAAGTCTGGTATTAAGCAGGATATTGAGCTTAAGCATATCCGCTTCGGAAAGCTCCTGCTCCACCTCAACCATTCGGTTCTTAATTACGTTTCCTTCTATTACTATAGTGGTAAGAATGTGTTCCTCATCCACTCTGGAAAGCTGTACGAATTTCAGCTTATTCCTTCTGATCATGGGTGCTGAGATCATCGAAGCGTAGTTGGTATCAACCGCCAGGGTCTTGGCAACCTGCTTAAGGAGCTTCTCAAGCTTCTCTTCTTTATCCAGAAGCATCTCCTTCATGTTCTCAACTTCCTGTTCCTTCTCAGCGAGCATCTCATCTACATAAACTCTGTAGCCCTGATCTGACGGAATACGTCCCGCGGAAGTATGAGGCTGCAATATAAGTCCCATCTCCTCAAGATCCGCCATCTCGTTTCTGATGGTAGCCGAACTGAGATTAAGATCCGTGTACTTGGAAATCGTCCTACTGCCCACTGGCTCGCCTGTCTCGAGGTAATTGCGAACAATTGCATGCAGTATTTTCTTTTTTCTGTCATCCAGTTGCATCACAAACCTCCTTTTTTGATGTGTTAGCACTCAACGTCATTGAGTGCTAACATCTTCTGAGAATAAATTACCACTATAAATTATTAATGTCAATAAAAAACCCCAAGGATTTCTCCCTGGGGACGAATAATCTACATATATGTGATAAAGTCCCGGCCTGCAGCAAGCAAGCTTGCCAGGCCGGGACCTTCCATCCTTGTTTATCACATCCCAAAATCAGCATGAACCTCGCCGTTAACAACGAAGTATACTCTTTCCTCTTCGGGCTTTACATAAAGCTCAAGAGTCTTGATCTCGGAAACTTTTCTTCCCATATCATACTGCCATACATTCTTGGCATTCTCGATAAAGGTGTCATATGTAACGCTCTTATCAGCATACTGAAGAACGATATTTGTCTTTGTTGCAGGAGCCTTTGCAGCTGTTGTCTTCTTTGCTGCTGGCTTCTTAGCTGCTGTAGCCTTCTTTGCTGCAGGCTTCTTTGCTGCTGGCTTAGCTGCTGCCTTAGTCTCAGTCTTCTTGGCTGCTGCCTTGGTTGCTGTAGCCTTTTTAGCAGGTGCTGCCTTCTTTGCTGCAGGCTTCTTTGCTGCGGGCTTCTTCTCTTCCTTCTTATCAGCTGCCTTGGTCTCAGTCTTCTTAGCTGCTGCCTTAGTTGCTGTAGCCTTCTTTGCTGCGGGCTTCTTAGCTGCTGCCTTCTTTGCTGCGGGCTTCTTAGCTGCTGTAGCCTTCTTCTCCTCAGCCTTAGGTGCCTCTGCCTCAGCAGGCTTTACTTCATCCTTCTTTTCTGCAGCAATTACCGGTTTCTTGATAGTCGCAATCGGCTTTAAAGCTGCTTCTCTCAACTTGTCTTCAGCCATATCTCCCTCTCTTTCCGTAAGGAACGCGTGTTATGCGTTTTTGCAAATTTATCATTACGTTTTTGAGTTTAGTACATATTCTAAAAAAAGTCAACATTTATGCGCTTTTAGACCAGATTCTATTCTTGAAAGCGCCTTTTTAAGCACTTCCATGGAGGACGCAAACGAAATTCTCACGAATCCTGGGGCAAAATAGGCACTTCCGGGCATCATGGCAACACCGTATTTTTCCAACAAATATTCGCATAATCGTGTATCGTCATCTATAATTCCGTAACCCTCGTATTCTTTTCCGAGAAAAGCACGGATATCGAAGAACGCATAGAAAGCTCCCTGGATCTCATGGCAAATGACACCGGGTATCCCTCGCAGTTTTTCCTGAACAAAATCTCTGCGCTTCTCAAACTCTGATCTCATGAGCTCGACAGAATCCTGGGGCCCGCAAAGTGCCTCGACCGCCGCATACTGTGAGATGCTCGGAGGTGTGGTAGTTGTCTGGCTCTGCACCTTCACCGCAGCGCCAATAACATCGGCTCTGCCGCAGACGTACCCAAGTCTCCAGCCAGTCATGGAGTATGTCTTGGAAAAACCGTTAACCACGATAGTCCTGTCCTTCATCCCCTCAAACGCAGAAATGCTTTTGTGGCGATTCTCACCGTATATTATTTTTTCATAAATTTCATCGGAAATAACAAAGATATCCCTGCTGATTGCAAGGTCAGAGAGCCCCTTCAGCTCATCCTCGCCGTAAACCTTGCCGGTGGGATTGTCCGGGGTACATATTATAACAGCCTTGGTGCGTTCGTTTATCGCACTCTCAATGGCTTCAAGATCAAGAGAAAAATCGTCCTTCCTCTTCACAAGAACGGGCTTTGCGCCCGCAAGAGCTACCATATCGGGATAGCTGACATAGCACGGAATGGGGATTATGACCTCATCACCCTCGCCCGCAACAGCGCACAGCGCACCAAACAGCGCCTGCTTCGCACCGACGGTCACCGCCACCTCATTCATCTCATAGGTGACGCCGTTGTCCTTTTTCATCTTCTCGATTATCGCCTCCCGAAGCGGTGCGATACCGTTTCCGGTGGTGTATTTGGTGAAATTCTCATTGATTGCCCGTATTCCCGCTTCTTTGATATTGTCCGGCGTAGGGAAATCGGGCTCGCCCACATTGAGAGAAACTATGTCCTCTCCCTTCCGCCTAAGCTCCTCCACCTTTCCGAAGAGAGCCGTGGTCGGGGACATTTTTACCGCCGCCATTCTCGTAGATAATGTTGTGCTCATACTTTTTTCATACTCCTCATCCGTCAGCTTCGCTGACACCTTCTCCATAAATGGAGAAGGCATAACTACTTGTTACTTTATAAGCATCCTTCTAATTTTATGGTACGCCTTCCTGATGAACCTTCCCACCGTAATATCCAGCTTATGATACAGCCTTGAAAAAGCTGTAATGGGTGGCATTACCAGATAATCATACTCTCCTATATGCTTAAGAAGGTACTCCGGATAACTTCCGTCGACCTCCGTACGCTCAAATCTCGCATCCCTTCCGAAGATGTCCCTGCCGAGCACCAGATTATCCATGGTCTCAGCCAGAATCTCGCGGTCGTTGTACTCCTGATGCGCAGCCGCTTTTACCTTGACGCCTATCCTCTCGACGGGATTGGTCTCGTGCCTTCCGCCCATGTAGCCGAAATGCCAGCCGCCGTCAGCGACTCTGACAGACCTTTTATCGCAGGGTGACACCAGATCGCGCAGCCTTACGATTCCCTCGCGCGGGATATTATCTATGGAAGTAATCTTTGTTCCAAGCCACTTCCTGTCGCTCTCCGCAACCTCCGGGAACTCTCCGGTAATCGAGAGCAGCTTTCCCGACTTTTCTTCCATATTAAGGAATACATAAAAATTCCTCTGCGCCAAGTGGTAGACCTTCGTCTTATCAAAATTCTCTATGATTTTCGTAAGAACCTTGGGATTTGGAATCTCATCCACATCACCGAACAGGATTATGTCGTCGCTCGTCGCGCCGACTTTCTTCAGCCCCTCTATCAGACGGTTTTTCTGAAAATAATCCCTCTCGTGGGTCAACGCATCCACCGGCGAATCAGTGACCACCACATACTCTATGCGGTCAAGATAATCCTTGAAAAGATCTCTGTTCTTTTCAAAACAAAGCTCCTTCTCTTCACCCGAGAAGGTCATTGTTGACTCTTCTATAATGAACTTATCCACATAGGGACTAAGGATTTCTAACCTCAGCCTCAGGATGTCCACTTCATTAAAAAATGGAATGCAATCATATACCATTTTTTCTGATCCTCGCTTTAATCCGGGATTTCAGGCGCGTCTTCCTGCTAAGAAGCATCAGCCGCAAAACCGGCATACCCGCCACCTGATACCTGTAAACATACGCATCCTCCTCGGATGCCCAGGACGGAAGCTTGCCCTTCCCATACTCTTTATAAAAATCGGAACCCATCATCTCCTTCATCTTCCGCTTGATCTCGGAAAAAGGAAGGTCCGAATAGATAAGCTTTTTCATGCTTATCGTGCAGGTCAGGGTCTTGCGCTCGTTTATAACCTCAGTAAAACCACCCTTTGCCCACTTTTTCGCATAGTCGTCCAGAACCTCGAAGGCCTTCTCCTGGTTCTCCATAAAGTTTTCATGATAACCGCCCGTAAGCCCCTCTTCGTTTATTCTGTAAAAATACAGTATCCTGTCGAGATATGCAATGCTTTTTGCTTTATCAATTATTTCGGCGGTCTGCAGAAGGTCCTCTCCGTAATTGAGCTTCCTGTTCACCGTCTCCTCGATGCGGCCCGCAAGCTCTTTTCCTATGCACTTGTTCCACATGGCATTTAGCATATCACCGGAGCACATTATTTCATAGAACTTCTTCTTGCCATCGCCCGAATAAATCTTGCCCTCTTTAAAGGGAAAAGGAAACATCTTCGACTCGGGAGTGCTCATCTCTGCAGCATTATACAGTATTATCTCAGGCCTCTTACCTTTTCTTTCATATTTAGAAGCCGCTTTCTGAAGCTCAGTGAATATCCCGGGAGCCACGGCGTCATCAGCATCCATGAAAACAAGATAATCTCCCGCAGCTCTTTTTATCCCCTCCTGCCTCGCATCGTAGGCAGACGCGGGTCCCATATGCACCGTCTTTACAAATGGAAAACGGTTTGCAAGTTCGCCGCATATATAGCCACTTCTGTCTGTGGAGCCGTTTTCAATAAGAAGAACCTCGATACTGTTCTCCATCCCCTCAGCGGCCTTTACTATAGAAGACGTCGCTTCACTTATGTACTTTTCAGCATTGTGAACAGGCACTATTACCGAAAACTTCATGTTATATTGTGCTCCCTCTTCCACTTTTCACTTCTTCTCCAGAACAGCAAGGGCCTTACGGCCATCTTGAATCTCTTCGTGGGGCTGTAGAAATGCGGATATCCCTCATTTTCTCCCCACCATTTATGAAAAACGAAAGGCTCCACTCCCTTGTTCTCGGGAAGCGGATGTTCTCTTCCAAACTTAACCGCGCTATCTAAATCAGCCCACTTAAGGCCGTCCTTCTCCATCTGATTTTTGCAGTGACAACAAAGGAAAATATCCTCGTTGTAAAAACCGTCATATACCTTAACCCAGGGAAGGTCGTGCTCCTTAGGATAATCAAGAAGTCTCTTGGACCTGATGGATACGCTGTTTCCGACTCTGCAGATGTTGCCCTCGCTGTCCCTGTAGGCATAGTCATTCTTCGGAAGCGGCCAGGGAGAGCCTATATAATCGTAGTTAAGAAAGCTCTCGTCCCAGTTTTCCGGATGTATCACAAAGCCGTCCGCGTGCACGATAAGAACAAAGTCCGTCTTAATGTGATCGCGAAGCTCATATACCATTTTGTAATTGAATTTGTCGATGTCATCGAGTTTTGATGTGTAGCTGAAGCGTATGTCCTTTGGAAGATAAAACGGCTTTTTATCTGTAATCAGAACCGCGTCACCGAATTCGATATCGCGCATGCTGTACTTCATCGCCTGCACGGTCTCATATACATCTACACTTGTCATCGCTGCAATCGTGACTCTCGGAAGCTGCAGCTTCTTTGTATTATTCATATATCCTCTATTTATCCGAAGGTTTTTATTATTCCGGTTCTCCTTAAGAAGGAGCGCCACATTTTCTTAAAGAAGAACACTCCATACAAAAGTCTTCTCCTTATATTCTGGAAAAATTCCCTTACCGCTCCCGGCCTTACATTTCTTCTTGCATAAAGTGCTGAGTGCTTCTTGTATTCCGCCAGTTCAGCTCTGCATTCATCGGCGCTAAAGAGCCTTCCCTTTTTATCCTGATAGGTAAGGAAGCTGTAAATATTCTGCTCCGATGACCAGAAACCGTCAGAAATATTGTGCCTTGCCCAGTACTTCGGAGCAATCGCGTATTTCAATTCAGTGCTCGACATAACTGGCATCATCGCAAAGGATGAATTCGAAAGAATAAGGTATCTCGCATTTTTTATGGTAACGTAGTCCTTACCCATGTCGAAGTGGTGACACTCATACTCGGGAAGCACCTTCCTGGTAGCCTCTTCATCCTCGGTGATTATCATGAACCGCATATTCGGGTTCACCTTTTTCATGTTCTCGATGGCATTTAGCCAGTACTTTCTATCAAGGAAAAGCTCCGGACAGCTTGTATACTCGCCGCCTCTCATATTGATGATGCAGAGGTCGTCTGCCGTATATTCGTAGGACTCTGCCTCCTCCTTTACGTGGAGCCAGTCCTTTATCTTATCGCGGTACTTCTCAAAATAGGACTGATCCTGGAGATTCCCATATATAAGAGTATTGTCTTCAATTTCAGAAAGTCTCGGGTCAGCCCCCGAAATATAGCAGCCATTGGTCATGTCATGAACCGAATTTCCCATGAAAAGTCTGTCATCCTGCTCATGGAAAATCGTGAATTTGTCCATATCTTCACGAGGGATCTCAGTTCCGAGATCTATGTCCATGAAATACATGCCTTTGTTAGAATGGAAAACGTTGCCGACCTGCCCCGGGTTCACAAACCCGAAGGGGACGCCCAGCTCCTCGGCCATGCATCTCGTGACTACATAGAAAAACAGCTGATTTCCAAGGCCGTAGCCCTTAATAAATTCTGCACCTATCATAAAAACTCTTCCTCATACCACTGCTGGAACATCAGGATGTACCAGATTTGGATCCTGTAGATGCCCCTCTCGGTAAAGTCTGTCCAGATTTTCTCGACAACCTCCGGGTCAAGAATACCCTGCTGCCTGATTTTTTCCTTATTAAGAAGGCCCTCGGCCCAGTCGCGGAGATCACTGTCAAGAAGCCACTTCTCAATCGGAATCGAAAAGCCCTTCTTTGGGCGCTCCATCATTTCCTTCGGAACGTAGCGGTAAAGCACGTCGCGAAGAACCTTCTTGCCCACCTTGTCGTCGCGAAGGTACTGAATCGGGAGGCTCCAGGCGAACTCAATCACATCCCTGTCAAGCATCGGCACACGCGTTTCAAGCGATACCGCCATCGCTGTCCTGTCCACCTTCACAAGGATATCGTCGGGGTGGTAAACCAGCATATCCATAAGCATGCACTGGTGATTCACTTCCTCAAGAAATCCGTTTGGAAGCTCAGTGTATTTATAGGGAATGGTTCCTCTCTTAAGCGCAATCCTCTTTGTCAGCGGATCCGTCTCATGCTCCATTCTGTGGATATCCACGGGTCCCTCGGCGCCAAGGAGTGTCCCCTTTATTCTGTAAATATCTTTATTTTTCAGGGGTGAATTCAAGACTATCGAGCTAGCAACCTTCCTTATAGGATAGGGCACGCCGTGCATCTTCCCCCAGATTCTGCTGATGGATTCATATGAGGTGTAGCCGCAGAACAGCTCATCTCCGCCGTCTCCGGAAAGGGATACGGTCACGTGATCCCTCGTCATCTTGCTCACAAGATATGTGGGAATCTGTGAAGAATCCGCAAAAGGCTCGGCAAACATATGCGCAAGTCCGGGAATAACGGCCTTGGCATCTTTTTCCGTAATATAGAGCTCAGTGTGCTCGGTGCCGAGGTGCTTTGCAATCTCAGCTGCGTAAATCGCCTCGTTGTAGGCCTTATCCTCCATGCCGATGGTGAAGGTCTTAACCTTCCCGGGCTCAAGTGACTGCATAAGTGCCACCGTCGTGCTGGAGTCGATTCCCGCTGATAAAAAGGCTCCGACAGGAACATCCGCAACCATCTGGCCTTTTATTGATTCCTTCAGAAGTCTTTCAAGCTCGTTCGCCGCTTCCTCGCTGCTGCCGGTAAACGGATTTTCCTGACCTCTCTTGGCGGTCTCCTTCATAGACCAGTAGGTAGTGGTCTGTGTGCTAAGGTCCTTTAAATTGACCGTCATGAAAGTTCCGGCCTCGAGCTTGTTTATTCCTTTATAAATAGTGTAAGGCGCAGGGATATAGCCCTCCACAAAATAGATATCAAGAACGTCAGTGTTTATGGCATTGTCGAAGCCATCCACAACCCTGAGGCACCCCAGATCGGAAGCAAAAGCGAAGGCTCCCGCAACTTTTCCATAATATAAAGGCTTCTCTCCGACTCTGTCTCTGGCAAGAGTAACTGTCTCATTTCTCTTATCATAAACCGCGATGCCGAACATGCCCTTGCACATTGAAAGGGCTTCCTTCATTCCGTAGTGCTCGATAGCCTCAAGAAGAACCTCTGTGTCCGAGCTTCCCCTGAAATCTCCCGCCGCTGCAAAACCGTCATCCAGGAGCTTTTTCTTTACATCTTTGTTGTTATATATCTCGCCGTTGTAGACCATCACAAGGTTCCCGGAATGGCTGACCATAGGCTGGGCACCGTTCTTGGAAAGGTCCACAATAGAAAGGCGCCTGTGTCCAAGCGCCACTTCACTATTTTCACTTACATAAATCCCATCATCATCAGGTCCTCTGTGAATCATGCGGTCATTCATCTTCTGGATATTCGCGCGCGCATCACCTGAGAACTTCAAAAGTCCTGATATTCCACACATATGTAGATGTCCTCATTCCTAGTGCTAACTTTTCCCTAATAGTACCATATATTCGGGGATAATGAAATTTTAATTTGTTCGCGATGCCGCTTGCCTCCTGACTTTTATGCAGTTCCCGTGAAGTAAGGCAGACGTGGTTTTAGCTATTGCAATGTAATTCGCAGAGAAATTATTGTAGTATGAAGATGAGATGCAATAAATGATTCAAGTTCAAAAGGAAGCCGGATCTATATGAGTGGTAATGAGAAAAAGATCATTATAATTTTGATAATAACCAGTATCATTGCAATTATTGGGGCGCAGATTTATAAGGCAGCAACAGTCTTCAAATATGAGGACCATCTTGATGAAGTTATAATTTCCGTGGACGATAACAGTCTGACACTACGTGAATTTGGCTATTACATATATACGACTGAAGAGTTCGTCCAAAAACAGGCTGTTTTATATGATCCCGAGGACCCGCTGCATTGGTGGAACACGCATTTTTCTGCCGGACTAGATTCACAGTTTGTCAGTGAACTGGCTATGAAAACGGCTATCAATACGTATTTGTCACATGCAATCTATTACGCCGAAGCACAAAAGGCCGGTATGGCATTAAGCTCCTCTGAGGAAGAAGCTGCACAGTCAGAAGCAGATGAAATGTATCAGAAAATGAGTCCTCTTCAGCTTAAGAAAACAGGGCTTAATGAGTCGCTTATTTATTTTGCATTGTGCAGGAAAAAACTTGCATCAAAATATGCCGAAGATTTGGCGACGAATATCGATTTTTCAGGATATGAAGATGATCTGGGATCCCTGCTTAGCGGAGACGGGGATTATTTTCAGAATGTTATCCTGCCGCAGCACAACGTGGTGATAAATGAAAAGCTTATGAAAAATATAAAGATTGGAAGAATTACTGTAAACAACACATGAACTGCTCTCCTCGTAAGACAAACTGCCGAGATATCGTTCTGATTTATTCTGAAATTTAATCACAAATTTGAATTTATATAAGCGTATAACCTCTGAACCCGCGCACGGAATAGTACGAATCCGCCCCGTTATGGAATGTGAAAACCCTTCCGTAACGTCGTTCGCAGAACAATGCACCGCCCTTGTCGCGAATATCATCCGGCGTAGTGATCCAACTTGACGTTTTCAAATCAAATTCCCCGAGACTTTGCAGTTGGCGATAGAGTTCCTCCGTCATGATCAAAACGCCGATTTCTTTTGCTTTCCATTCGGCGCTGCCTGACGGCGGGTTTTTAGCACGCCCCTGTAATGCCTTTTCGTCATAGCACAGGCTTCTGCGCCCAGAAGGGGACTCCTTTGCGCAGTCGCAGAAAATTAGCTTTCCCGTCTTTTCGTCATAGCCGATGGTATCCGGTTCTCCGCCGCTCTCCTCCATCCTTCTCAAAACATCCATGGAGTCCGGATGCTCAAGCAAACGTTTCTCCACGTCAAGCCAACTCAGTTCCATATGAAGATTCTTATTATCCTGAAACCTCGCTTTTAATATTTCTAACATAGTTTCCCCCTCCAATCTCCGATTGGGAATGAACCATTCCCAAGGATTTTATAACTCGTTACAATTTATTATTTCATCATCCGCAACCCCATGTAAATACTAAATTTGCGGTTGTTTACCTTTCCCTTATGATTTCCCTTGTGTTATATCGTCCCATAGTACTTTACAAGTGTTGATAAGGGAAAAAACAAGGATTTTTTCTTCTTCCCGTTAGGCTTTCTTTCGGCATTTTGCCGTCTTGCTTCTTCCTGTGCTTCTTTGAGCATGGTCGACATCCCTGTCTCCCGGTACAAACTGTTCCGAAGAAGGCTGAGCCCGAGGTCAGAAGGATAACAGAATTCGATATGATTATTTTATCCTTTTTTAATTTGTTTTTAGAGGAGATGGAATAGATAATAATTATTAGAGGAATGTTATATGACGTATTGTGTTATTGATGTGTTTTTGGCGAAAATCTTATAGAGTATTGTTCTTCACACCTTAAGGAAGTGATTTCTTAGGGTGTGTTTTTTATTGGTACTGAATTGTAGATATATAGTTATGAAGCCTCAATTTAGCCGGCATATTTATGCTATACGTGATAAAAAGGGAGAGTGGGCAGATTTGAAAACAAACACTACAACTAAACACGCCATTATATGGAAATCATATGTGAGACTTGCTCTGGTGAATATGGTGGCTTATGTAGTTTCGAATATCTGCTGCTTTATCGATAATATCGTGATTGGCAGATTTCTTGGCGAGCATGCTCTGGCAGCGGTAGGTCTGTTCTCGCCGGTGCTGGTACTTTCGGGACTGGCATTTGTAATAATTGCGGGAGCAGAAATACTGATAGGCACACTTATTGGAGCTGGTAAGCAGGATAAAGTTACTTCACTTTTTACAAGCTCTTTTATAACAATTGCCTTTATCTGGGCTGCTATTTCTATTGCGCTTTTAATTGCAAGAATTCCTCTTGCTGGATTGCTGGGCGCAAGAGGAGAGTCAAAAGAACTTCTTGAACAGTATATTGCCGGATATTCATTTAACTTATTGTTTGCTGCCCTCAGCTCTCTTCTTATTTCAGTTGCTTCTTTTAATAATGCGATTAAAAGGTCTTATATAGCTACAACTGCGCTGTTCTTTTGCGATGTCGTTTTTGATGTCCTTTTTGTTAATATCCTTGGGATATTCGGGGTAGGACTTGCATCTACCCTGAGCAGTCTTGTTGCTTTTCTTATACTTTTACCTGCTTATACGAATAAGGAAAAGACTGTTCACATTGAAAAGACAGCGTTTGATAAAGAATTATTGGCAGAGGCTGTAAGAAGAGGGGCTCCCACTCTTCTGTTTAATATCGGGATTTTTGTCAAAAACAGTCTCATAAATTATTCATTGCTTAGATATGTGGGCGTGGAGAGCATAGCTGTTGCAAGTGTTTTAGTTGCCATGTGCGGTTTGGTGGGGGCTGTCACAGTAGGCTGTTACAGTGCGCATTCTGCGCTTACCAGCCTTTACTATGGTGAAGAGGACCGTGAAGGGTTCATTGATGTGTTTAAGACTGCTTTAGTGGCTGGTGTAGCATGTACTACGCTTGTGGTGACATTTTTGGCTGTCTTTTCATCTCGGCTTTCAGATATTTTCTTCAGTCCGGGTACCGAAATATATGAAATGGGAAGGACTATGTTTACTATAGGTTTCTGGTTTTCCCTGTTTAATGTATTCCTGAACCTTCTTATGAATTCATATAAAATCCAGGGAAGAATGAAGCTTGTAAATATCATCTCTTTTGCTGAGGTGGCCATGATAGGCATTTTAACGCTTCTGACAGTTCCTTTATGGGGAAGCAATGGAGCATGGCTTGCCAATATGTGGAGTGATATTCTTTCAATTATCATTGTGATCATTTCGGTATTTGCATATACAGGCAGTGCCGACTTAAGCATCCCGTCATTATTAAAGCTTCCGCCGGACTTTGGTGCTTCCAAAGAGGAATTTGAGGAATATTCCGTACAAACGAAGGAAGAAGTGTCAGAGATCTCACAGAAAGTGATTGATTTTTGTCGCTCAAGGGATATTGACCATAAAAAGGCGCTATGGGTCGGTTTATGTATTGAAGAGCTTGCTGTAAACATTATTGATCACGGCGGATTTAAGCGTGGGCATAACAGCATAGCAATAAGGGTCGTAAATAAAGAGGAAGGTGAGCTTACAGTAAGGATACAGGACGATTGCATTAGATTTGACCCTAGAAGCTATCTGAATATGTTCAACACCGATTCACCTGAGGAGCATATTGGACTTCGCATGGTAGCAAAGCTGGTAGATAGCATCAATTACTATAACAATGCCGGTATTAACACTTTAATAATGAAATTATAAAGTGCCGATACTAAATCAAAGATATGATCTCCTTATCCGGTTTATCACCAGGCGATAACCTGATATTAACCTATGAAACAAAGGACTGTCCGCTTGATATCAGCTATGTTCAGGGAGTCATCAATTTGTATTTTGGACCATTGGAAAATTGACTGCATAATCAATTCATTTATCTGATATAATATGTAGTAGATGTAATTGTTTTAGCGACTAATAAATATCTGTTTTCAGAAAAGTGTTTGGTCGCGCTAACGGTGCCGGCAATACAGGAGGGGGTATTATGTATATTGCGATGCATTGTATTAATGCAAACAATTCCGAACTGGATGAGATTTGCAAGTTTTACGGAATTCACTACGACAACATGTACAAATCATGTGTGATATCTACCGATCATCAGCATCATGATTTTGTAGTATCTATGCTCGAAGAAGATTACAAGGACTTCTATCGCCAGGTTCTTACGGCGCTTGCAGCTGAGGGCGGTCAGGTAATGGAGATTACCAAGGGCAAGGTTTTCAGGTGCAGGAAAAATGAAATCAGGCACGGTGAGAATCAAAAGTGCGAAATTAAAAGATTGTAATTCATTTTAAAATGAGATTGAAAAGATCACTGAAAGAGACCGAAAAGGTCTCTTTTTCTTTGTCTTTTTATTGAATGAAAAAAGGCGTTGTGCTAGAATTTCCAAATGAGGGAGCTAATTTAAAAGACTTTTTACTGTCATGGGGAAATCTATTCTATATATTTCCGGGCATTCGTCCGCCTTTTTCCTTGTCAGCAAAAAGCAAAATGTTTTGTGGAGGAAATATTAAGATGTATGAAAAAAGATTTGATCCTATGACAGGAAAACCGCTTAACCCGGATTCTGTCAATCAGCAAGCTGAAAATCAACAGCCTGTCAATCAGCAACCAAACAATCAACAGACTTACGGAACACAGCAGACCTATGGACCCCAGCAGACTTACGGAATGCCGCAGAATAATGCTACCCAGCAGACCTATAGTGCGCCGCAGAATTACACATACGATCCTGCAGCAATCGAGAAGGCACAGTCAGATAAGAACAAGAAGCTTGCTTATGTGCTTCTTGGTGTTTGCGCAGTTTTATTTATGGTAGTTCTTGGCTTTGGTGCGTTTACTGTCATGAAGTTTTTTGCTAAGAATTCTTCCGGCAGCGATGCAGATCAGAGAATAGAAGCAGCGGCAGAGGAGTCGGAAACAAGCGAATTTGCTTTTGATGAAGAAGGCACTACAGAGGAAGTTACAGATGAAAATGCGGCTGATGAAGCAGCTGTAGAAGAAATCCCCGGACTTCAAATGATAGAGGAACCTAACGCTGAAGATTTCCTGAGTGAAGATACGGATTCTTATACAGAAGAGGATTATACCCAGGCTGGTTCTGCAGCGGAGGCTGTTCCGGAAAATATCTACAATCTGTATACTGTTCAGTTGGGAGATGATACCTACCATATTCCTGCTAAATTGACTGATTTTCTTGAAAAGGGCTGGACTCTCCCGGATGAGAAGACAGCACAGGAAGTCCTTGCCAATCGTGAGATGGCCTCTGTTGAACTGTATTCTCCCGACGGCAGTAACAACTACTTAGATGTGGACGTTACGAATTTTGATGTTAATTCGCAGGCGCTCAGAGACTGCTATGTTTCAAAAATAAGTCTTGATGACTATGTAACTGAAAAAACAGGCATAGAATTTAAATCCTATAATGGTGACTTGGTAGTTGGTAAGAGTACCAGAGATGACATAATTGCTGCCGCGGGAGAGCCGAGTGACGTAATAGATAGCGCTGGCCATATATCGCTTTTCTATGAAGGAATAGCTGAAACATATCTTGGATCAGAGGTTATATATTATCTGGATGAAAACGATGTGCTGGACTATGTTGTTGTTCGAAGCGATAATGCTCCGGAAGATTTCGTAGCTACTGAGATAAGTGATGAAGCACCTGCTTATCTTGACCAGTATGTGGCACCTACATCTCTTGGAAATGATCCTTTCTCAGGTAATTACAAGCTTGATGGAGTACTTTACAATCTTCCGACTCCTTTCTATGAGATCACTAATAATGGATGGGATTATCCCGGAAATCCTGATGAGATAGTTGAAGCGGGCCAGATGTACAGTGTTCGTTTCGACAAAGGTGACAGGAGCCTTTATGCAACGGTTTACAATCCCTCTGAAGAGGCTACATATCTTAAGTATTCGATGATCATCAGTGTCAGTGACCCGAGAGGTCTTAGTGCTAACGATTTAGAGTTCCCGGGAGGACTGTCCGGATCCATAACAGAGGAACAGCTTCTGACATATTTGGATAAAAACGGAATCACTAACTATGACTATAACAAGGGACCCGGATGCTACCATATATATTTCGATCAGACCGGAAATGACAGAAGTATGGCAAATGACTGGTATCAGATTTTTGCAGACGGAAATGAAATAATCGACATTGAAATGCAGAACTACGGCTGGCTGAAATAAGAGCATTAAGGAAGAGACTCATACTATAAATGGTATGGGTCTCTTTTTTACATTTTATGCAAGCGTCCCCGCGAACAAATCAAACATCACTCCAGATTCTCTGCGAAGTTGCCGAAAATCCTTATGTCGGTTACGGTGCACATCAGCGCCTCCATAACTCTGTTCATGTCCTCCATCATAAGGTCTCCCGTGAATTCCGCAAAAAACATATACTGCCACTTCTGCTCGGGAATCGGGCGGGACTCAAGCCTTACAAGGTTTAGACCGTAGATTCTGAAAACCGTGAGCGCTTCGTGAAGTGCACCGGCCTTGTGCTCGGTTCTAAAGCTGATACATATCTTGTTTCTGCCCTCGCGAAGCTCCATTCTGGGAGATACAACCACAAATCTTGTGGTGTTGGTGCGGTTAGTATTGATGCCTTCCTTGATGATCTTAAGGCCATAGATCTCTGCGGCACGCGATGAGCAGATTGCAGCTTTGGTCTTATCACCAAGCTCGGCAACCATTCTCGCACTGCCTGCGGTGTCAGCCTGCGGCACGCGAACCCAGTCCCTGTGCTCATTTAAAAACTGCTCGCACTGGAATATTCCCTGCTCATGTGAGAAAACCGTCTGAATATCAGACATCTCCGCATCCGGAAGAACCATCAGACTGTGCTTTACTCTGACTGTGGTTTCGCCTACCATGTAGCACTCGTACTGCGCAAGCAGGTCGTACACCTGGCGGATTGCGCCGGTCGAAGAATTCTCTATAGGAAGAACCGCGTAGTCAGCCGCTCCGCTTATCAAGGCTTCAAAAGTATCCTCAAAGTGCACGAGTCCTTCGCTGTTTACATCTTTTCCAAAGAAATCAATTGCAGCCATCTCGCTGTAGGCACCGGGCTCACCCTGGTAGACTACCTTGGGGTTCTGCACAGGCTCCCTGACACCGGCAAGTGCGCTGTCCAAAAGTTCGCAGGCGCCGTCGCTCTCGCCGAGCTTTCGCTCCACGCGCTCGCGGAGCTGGGTTATGTATTTTTCGTTGATTATCTGAATCTCGTCCATCATACCTCCGACAAAACTTCCATCTTCTCCACAATCTCCTCCACATCCAAAAGCAGCTGTTTCTCGGCCTGCTTGGGATTGTTGTCCTTCACATACTTATACAAGAACAGCGAATAGGATGCAGGGCGGAAGGTAATCTTACCCTCGCAGCTCTCGATAAATGCGGGTATATTCTCCGCCTTAAGTCTCGCATTGTTGTTCATCTTGATGGCAACCTCCCCGTTGCCGCCCTTAATCTCAAGGATGTAGAGTTTGTGCGCCTTCTCGCGGACAAGCGATATCCTGATCAGATTGTCCACCGACTCAGGCAGCTCGCCGAAGCGATCCCTCAGCTCATCGCGCATATCATCGCGGTCGCCCTCGTTCTCGATCCCGGCAATTCTCTTGTATATCTCGAGCTTCTGCTCTTCATTAACAATATATTCACTCGGAATGAATGCATCAACATCGATATCGACACTTGTGGAAAAATCTTCCAGAAGGGCATCCTTCTCTTCGCCCTTCTTGCGTCTGACAGCCTCTCCGAGCATTTTGCAGTAAAGATCATATCCGACTGAAGCCATATGTCCCGACTGGCTCTTTCCGAGAAGATTTCCCGCGCCTCTGATTTCAAGGTCTCGCATCGCAATCTTAAAGCCCGAGCCGAGATCCGTGAACTCACGAATTGCAGATAGCCTCTTTTCCGCAACCTCTCTTAGCATCTTGTTTCTCTTGTACATAAGAAAAGCGTAGGCAGTTCTGTTCGACCTTCCGACACGTCCCCTTAGCTGATAGAGCTGGGAAAGACCCATCTGGTCGGAGTCGTGGATAATCATAGTATTTGCATTGGAGATATCAAGTCCCGTCTCGATGATAGTTGTCGATACCAGCACATTTATCTCGCCGTCTATGAAGTCGTACATGATTCGCTCAAGCTCCGACTCCTTCATCTGGCCGTGTGCAAAGGATACATTCACCTCAGGCACCAGCTTCTGAATTCTCGCCGCAACATCCGCGATATCATTTACACGGTTGTAAACATAGTAGACCTGACCGCCGCGCGCAACCTCTCGGGCAATCGCCTCGCGCACCATCTCGTCGTTGTACTCACAGACGAAGGTCTGAATCGGCTGTCTGTCCATCGGCGCTTCCTCAAGTACGCTCATGTCCCTGATTCCAACCAGTGACATGTGAAGAGTTCTCGGAATAGGCGTTGCGGACAATGTCAGCACATCCACATTTTCCTTGAGCTTCTTTATCTTTTCCTTATGAGTTACGCCAAATCTCTGCTCCTCATCAACGACCAGGAGTCCCAAATCCTTGTAGACCACATCCTTTGATAAAAGTCTGTGCGTTCCGATAACGACATCCACGAGACCTTTTCGCAGGTCTTCCACAGTCTTCTTCTGCTCGGACGCCGTCCTGAACCTGGACATCATGTCGACCCTCACAGGGAAATCCTTCATTCTCTCCGTGAAGGTGTTGTAATGCTGCTGTGCCAAAATTGTTGTGGGAACAAGTATCGCCACCTGTTTTCCGTCCTGCACCGCTTTGAAAGCTGCTCGGATAGCAATCTCCGTCTTGCCGAATCCAACGTCTCCGCAGATAAGTCTGTCCATGATTCGCTCGGATTCCATGTCGGCTTTGGTGTCCGATATAGCGGTCAGCTGATCTTCTGTCTCATCAAAAGGAAAGGCCTCCTCAAACTCCTGCTGCCATACAGTGTCGGAGCTGAACTGATATCCGCTGCTGTTCTGCCTCTTTGCATAGAGCTCTACCAGATCGTCCGCAATCTCCTCAACTGCAGTCCTTACCTTATTCTTCGTGCGCTTCCAGTCGCCGGTTCCAAGCTTGTTGAGCTTCGGCTTTCTCGCCTTCCCATCGGCTCCGACATCGCCGCTCGCGTACTTCTGTATTACATTGAGGCCTGTCGCAAGCACGTAGAGATTGCCGCCGTCAGCATAGCTGATCTTGATGTAATCCCTGACCACCTTGTCGGTCTCAATCTTCTCTATTCCCTTGTAAATTCCAAGTCCATGATCCTCGTGAACCACATAGTCGCCCACCGTCAGATCCGAGAAGCCTGAAATCTTCTCGCCGCTGTACTTCGACTTGGAATGCTTTCTCTTTTTCTTCTTATGCTCCGTGAAAATATCGCTCTCTGAAATCACCGCGAATTTCAGGTCGGTGTATTCAAACCCCTTGAGGATTCTGCCGTAATAGGTCATAATCTCCCCGGGCTGGAGCTCGCGCATCGGATTCTCGCTGTAAAAAGCGGTAACGCTCTGGTCGCGAAGATCCTCGACAATTCTCTTGGCTCTCGTTCGGGATCCCGAAAGGATAAGCACCCGGTAACCATTTTTCACAAAGCCCTTGAGGTCGTGTACCAGCGATTCGAAGCTGTTGTTGTAGGGCGCAATGCTCCTTGCGTGCACCTCGGTGCTGATGTCGGGCTCAAACTCGTTTAGCCCCTTGGGAGCTGCGAGCGCCGAGAGCATTATGCGTCTCGTGCTCTTCATCCTCGCAATGCACTCGTCCTTCGAGTACAGAAGGTCCATCTGAGACGGCAGCGCATAGCCATTCTCTGACCTGTGGATCATGCTCTCCCTGAATTCGTTCTCCACCGCCGATGCGTGCTCAAGCACATGGAGCGGCTCATCTATGAAAACACAGGATTTTCCTGCAGGGAAAAGCTCCAGGAAGGTCACGGTCTCATCGTAAAAATATCTTATATAACTCTCGAGATTCACCTCGAGTTCAAGCTCTGTCAGTTCTTCCTTAAGTTCCTCGAAGGAAGTCTTTATGCGGTGCGCCGCCTCGGTCTTAAACTCTTCGCGAAGCTTTTCATAGACGAGCTTCGTCTCGGCCTCCATCTTTTTAAGACCCTTCGTCTTCTCATCATCCGTCAGGATAATCTCAGCCGCAGGATAAATCTCAATCGATTCGAGCTTGTCTATCGACCTCTGTGTCATAATGTCGAAGCTTCGGATGTTCTCGACTTCGTCGCCCCAGAGCTCGATTCTGTAGGGATTCTCTTCTGTCAGATCGAACACGTCGATGATATCGCCCCTTACGGAAAATTCGCCCGGAGCTCCCACCTGATAGACGCGGTTGTATCCGATCCTTGTGAGGATCTTCGCAACCTCGCGCTCATTGACGGGTTTTCTCTTATCTATTTTCAGAATGTTATTTTTAATTATGTCTATGGGAATCTGCGGCGTCATCAGACTTGAGAAGGTTGTGACCACAGTAACGGGACGCCCTTCGATGAGGCGCCTCAAACATTTTATCCTCTCCCTTACGATTTCATTGGAGTGGACATCTGCCTGGTAGAATATCAGATCCTTTGCGGGATAAACAGTGACGTTTCGGTCGTAAAATCTGTAGTCCTCACAGATCTCCTTAACCCGAAGGTCGCTGTAGGTCACAATTATCCTGTACTTGAAATCCTGCGCAAGTCCGCTAATGAAATGGAGTTTCTGAGAATCCATACAGCCGGAGACCTCCGCGCAGGCAAAAGGCTTTTCCAGGTACTTATTTAGTTTGATAAATGCCTCCAGTTCTGAAAGAGGCGCTTCGATTGCTCGCATTTTTACCTCATTCCGGTTTGTATCCGTTCCACTTGTTCATGGCGGAGTTGACGCCATCTTCCATGATAACTCGAACGGCGTCGGCTGCGTGGTCCATCGCTTCCATAACAAGAGCTGTGTCCTCGTCGTCGAAGTGTCCGAGAACCCAGTCTGCAAGGTCTATGCGGGGCGGCTTCTTGCCAACTCCGACTCTGACTCGTGCGAACTCGTCGTGGCCAAGCTGCGCGATTATATTCTTAAGACCGTTGTGGCCACCGGCGCTTCCGCTGGGACGAACTCTGATTCGACCGGGATCAAGATCGATATCGTCGGAGAGCACGATGAGCTCAGTCTTCGTATCAATCTTGAAGTAGTCCGCGACGGGCCTTATGGATTCTCCGCTGAGATTCATGTAGGTCAGCGGCTTTAGGAGGATTACCTTTTCGGAGCCGATCCTGCCCTTTCCATACATACCTTTGAACTTCATCTCGGTCAGGTCTATATCATATTTTTCTGATAAAACATCTATTACGCCAAAGCCCACGTTGTGGCGAGTGGCGTTGTATTTTCGCTCGGGGTTTCCGAGGCCTGCGATTAAGTACATATGAGTCCCCTCATCCGGCGCTTCGCGCCACCTTGTCTACGCTCCGCTTCGGTCCGCGCTGGACCGACGTCCCCCGGACGTCGAGCGCCCCCCAGGGGGGAAAGGCTTTATTTTAATTAAATAGGGAGCAACGAATTCGTCGCTCCCCATATATTAGCACAATTATTCTTTTTGTAGTATAAAAACCCGCTTAGAAAAGACTTCCCACTCCTGTAGGTGCGGCTTCGGTCTCAACCGGTCTTGAGTCGATCACTTCGTCTGAAGCCTCGTCGTAAGCCTTCAGAATGGTATCCTGAAGCAGCCTTCTCGTATCTGAATTAATCGGATGAGCGATGTCACGATACTCTCCATCGACTGACTTTTTGCTGGGCATTGCGATAAACAAACCCTTGTCGCCCTCGATCACCTTGATGTCATGAACAACGAACTCATTGTCAATGGTGATTGAAACGATGGCACGCATTTTGCCCTGCTTTGCAACTTTTCTAACACGAACATCTGTAATATTCATCCTGCTTTGTCCCCCTTTTAGAAATGTAAAAAATGAATACTTAGATTACATACCTCTCATTGTTTTCTACTACTATTTTTATACCGTTCTCTCCCTTGTAATAGGAGTTCGCCTGGATGGTTCCATGGCTCTCGACGATACAATTCTCAATGTGCGTGTTATCTCCGATGTAAACATCATTCAGAATAATCGAATTCTTGATGTAGCAGTTATTTCCGATGAATGCACCCTTGAAAATAACCGAATCCTCAACCATTCCGTTTACGATACAACCGCTGGAGATAAGACTGTTGGCAACCTTGACGCCCACGTTGTACTTTGCGGGAGGAAGGTCCACAACCTTGGTGTAAACACCCGGGTACTCGTTGAAGAAATAATTTCTAACTTCAGGCTTCAGGAAATCCATGTTGGTTCTGAAGTAATCCTCAACGGAAGCGATGTTGTTCCAATAGGACTTAAGCTTGTAACCGTAGATTCTCTTCATATCCTTGTAACGAACCAGGATATCCCTAACGAAATCGAATCTCTCCTCGGTCTGAGCTTTTTCTATGAGCTCTATGAGCTGACGTCTTCTGATGACGTATATACCGCAGGAAATCGTGTTGGATCTCGCCACTACCGGCTTCTCCTCGAACTCCTCGATACGGCTCTCCTCATTCATACGAATAGTTCCGAATCTCTCGGTATCGATGTCTGCAGGCACATCCTTGCATACAACAGTGATGTCAGCCTGCTTATCGATGTGGTACTCAAGGAGCTTGTTGTAATCCATCTTGTACACGCAGTCACCGGAGGTGATAACCACATAGGGTTCATGACAGCTCTTTAAAAAGCTGAGGTTCTGCGCAATGGCATCCGCCGTTCCTCTGTACCAGAGATTTCCGTTTGCCTTGGCTGCGGGAGTGAATACGTAAAGACCTCCCTGCTTACGTCCGAAGTCCCACCACTTCGATGAAGACAGGTGTGTGTTAAGGCTTCCTGCATTGTACTGCGTGAAAACCGCCACCGTCTGAATGTGGGAGTTCGTCATATTACTAAGTGCAAAATCTATGCTTCTGTAAAATCCGGCCACTGGCATAGCACAAACTGCTCTGTTCTTAGAAAGCTCGTGCATGCGGTTACTTCCACCACCGGCAAGAATAATTCCAATCGCTCTCACTACCTATCACCTGCCTTATCCAATGTTCTTCCGCTATCCAAACTTCCGTCAGGATAGTCCTTTTCGGTAGTTACTCCGGAGATCATCGTGTTCTTTCCTACGGATACACCGCTGGGAACCACTGACTTCTCTCCGATTGTTACGATTCCGTCTCTGTAAATTCCGGGCTTGGTCTCGTTCTGAACTTCATCACCCTCACCGAGTCTTACGTTGTTACCAATATCAACATGCTCGGCAATTACAGCCTTCTCAATATTACAATTTTCACCGATGACGGTTCCGTTCATAATGATGGAATGGCTTACAATCGTGCCTCTTCCAATCTTAACTCCGCATCCTATTACGGAGTTGTGTACCTCTCCGTAGATCTCCGATCCCTCGCCGATGATACTTCTTGAGGTAGAACTCTCGGGGCCAAGGTACTGCGGAGGCTGAACATCGTTTCTGGTGTATATCTTCCAATACTCCTCGTAGAGGTTGAACTCCGGAACGATGTCGATGAGTTCCATGTTGGCCTCCCAGTATGATGTAAGAGTTCCTACATCCTTCCAGTAGCCGTCGAATTCATATGCGTAAAGGGACTGACCCTTCTCCTTACAATAAGGAATGATGTGCTTACCAAAATCCAGGCCGGGCTGATCCTGATTGGTAATAAGCGCTTCCTTCAGCGACTCCCATGAGAAAATATAGATACCCATAGAAGCAAGGTTTGATCTGGGCTTCTCGGGTTTCTCCTCAAAGTCCACAATTTTCCTGTCCTCATCGGTAATCATAATACCGAATCTGCTGGCCTCCTCGATCGGCACAGGCATAACCGCGATAGTAACATCTGCGCCGTTAGCCTTATGAAAATCGAGCATTGTCTCATAATCCATCTTATAGATATGATCTCCCGAAAGAATGAGAACATAATCCGGATGGTAATTCTCCATATACTCAAGGTTCTGGAAAATAGCATTCGCAGTACCTGTATACCACTCACTGTTCGCACTCTTCTCGTACGGAGGCAGAATGGTAACGCCACCGATATTACGGTCAAGATCCCACGGAATACCGATTCCGATATGCGAATTAAGACGCAGCGGTCTGTACTGTGTAAGTACGCCCACTGTATCTACACCTGAATTAATGCAATTACTGAGTGGAAAATCAATGATGCGGTATTTACCGCCAAATGAAACTGCCGGTTTCGCCATCTTGGATGTAAGTACACCAAGTCGGCTGCCCTGTCCGCCTGCCAGTAGCATGGCAATCATCTCTTTTTTTATCATGTTAAGACCTCGTTGTCATAAAAAATGTAGAATTTCCTATGAAGTAATATAGTTCCCGCGGTCTATGATCGTGGCTTTTCTATGCCCCCACATAAACCACCATTTAAAGTATATCACACTAATTATTTAAAGGGAACGAGTTTACAAAAATCCTGGCGAGTTTTTCGTAAGATTTGGGAGGTATTTCGGGGGAAGGATTTTGACACTTCTTCCTATTAGATGTATTTTTATAGAAAAGAGGAATCCCCTCATCCGGCGCGCAGCGCCGGATGAGGGGACACGAAAGGACGCATATGTATCAGATAAGCTTTGATAACCCAATAAACGTATATTTCATCGGTATCGGCGGCATCTCAATGAGCGGCCTCGCCATGGTACTTGCCGACAGAGGGTTCAAGGTCAGCGGCTCAGACAGAGCCGAGTCTGACGTAACAGAGAATCTCAAGAAGGCCGGAATTAAAGTCTACATCGGACAAAAGGCAGATAACCTCACCGCAGGCGATAAGCCTGAGCTCGTGGTTTACACAGCTGCCATTCATCCCGATAATCCCGAGTTTGCAAAGTCAAAGGAGCTCGGAATCCCGATGCTGACAAGAGCTGAGCTTCTCGGTCAGATAATGAAGCACTACTACCTTCCTATTAATGTTGCGGGAACCCATGGTAAGACCACCACAACCGCGATGGTCTCCAAGATACTTCTTGAGAATAACATGGATCCCACCATTTCAATCGGAGGAAATTTAAAGGACATTGGCGGCAACATCAGAATCGGTGCTTCCAAATACTTCGTAACCGAGGCCTGCGAATACACCAACAGCTTCCTCAGCTTTTTCCCGGGAGTTGGAATTATTCTGAACGTGGATGCGGATCACCTCGACTTCTTCAAGGACCTTGATGACATCAGGAACTCCTTCCACAAGTTTGCAGAGCTCATCCCCGAGGACGGAACTCTTGTTATAAACGGAGAGATCCCGAACCTGTCAGAACTTACAGACGGCTTAAAGTGTGGCATAAAAACCTACGGTTTTACCGATGAATTCGACTACTATCCTACAGATATAACCTACGATGATTTCGGCAACGCTTCTTTCACTATTAATAGAAGAGACGGATCATCCTTCGGTGTAAGTCTCAAGGTTCCCGGAAAGCACAACGTAGGTAACGCCCTCGCTGCTGCTGCTGCAGCCGACGTTTTTGATGTTCCCGAGGCAGAGATCGCCGCTGCTCTTACATCCTTTACAGGAACCGGAAGGCGCTTCGAATACAGAGGATGTGTGGACGGTCTCACCATCATCGACGACTATGCTCATCATCCGACAGAGATAGCTGCGACACTCAGTGCTGCAAAAAATTATCCGCACAAAACTCTCTGGGTAGTTTTCCAGCCTCACACCTTTACACGGACAAAGGCGCTGATGGACGAGTTCGCAAATGCCCTTCTGCCTGCGGATAAGCTCATCATCGCTGACATCTACGCGGCCAGAGAGACCGACAATCTGGGCATCAGCTCCAGAACCCTGAAGGAGAAAATCGAATCCCTCGGACATGAATGTTTCTATTTTCCGTCCTTTGATGAGATAGAAAAATTTCTTCTACAAAATTGCACGAAGGATGACATGTTGATAACCATGGGGGCAGGGAATGTGGTAGATATCGCCAATGACCTTTTGGGTCTTTGATTTTCCACTCTATCCACTTACACCTTATACAATTTAATCGAAATACCATGTGGATAACATCCGCTGACATCATCTGGTCGCCGCCTCTTGATTCAGCGGATTTTTATAAAAATTTTATAAAATAATCCACGTTATCCACAATGTCCACAAGGGTTCGAAAATGTTTAAGCTCAGTCCCCACCTGACATTTCTTCGTCACTTTTCCCATTTGCAGCCGGCCCTCTTCGGTGTATAATTCAAAACGAATTAGAGAAAAAATATGAAAAAAGTGGGTGAAGCAACACATGATGGGGCGAGTAACTATCAATCAAAATTCTATGATGTCAACGACATCACTTTCCAACATTTTTATAGATGAATATCTTGCGGATGCTAACGATGCTCAGATAAAGGTCTACCTTTATCTGCTTCGTATGATGTGCTCAGGCATGGCTACAAGTGTTTGTGACCTTGCCGATAAATTTAACTACACTGAGAAGGATGTTCAGCGGGCCCTCAGGTATTGGGAGGAGCTGGGGCTTATATCCCTCGAGCTCGACGGTTCAGGCATGCTCGTTGGGATTCATATGCAGGACATTTTTCCCAAAAAAGCTGCAAAGATCACAGGTCTGCATTCTGTACGCACACCTGAGCACGAAGCACCATCAAGATATTCTGTAGTGAAAAAGACACCGGAGAAAAAAGCACCGCACAAGGACAATCCTCAGATGCTTTTCGTGGCTGAACAGTATTTCGGAAGAACACTCAACAGCAGCGAGATCAAGACAATCTACTATATTCAGGACACCCTTGAATTCTCCGAGGACCTTCTTGACTACCTTCTTCAGCACTGCGTAGGCAAGGGGAAGACAGATTTCGACTATGTACGCAAGGTAGCTATGGCATGGCATGAAAAAGGCATCACATCTCCCGAGCAGGCAGCTCTCGAGGTCACAGCCACCAGAACCGCGTATCAGATAATGAAGGAGCTCGGAATGCAGAACGCTCCGACTCCGACAGAGCTTCAGTACTTCGACAGATGGCAGGCTGAATACGGCTTTTCCCTCACCATCATCACAGAGGCTTGCAGACGCACCGTGCTTCAGACACAGGTTAAGCGCGTTCAGTACTGCGACGGCATCCTGAAGAGCTGGTTCAAGGCAGGAGTTAAGGCACTCTCCGATGTAAAGGCACTCGACGGAGCCTTCGGAAAAGAGACAGCCCGCAAAGAGAGCTCCCGCAAGGCAGAAGCCGTAAAAACCAATAACCGTTTTCATCAATTCAAACAAAATGATTATGATCTATCCAGTCTTGAGAATCAGTTACTTGATAATTAATCAGGAAGGTAGGGCAGAATTATGGCATTAACAAATACTCAGTACGACGAAATAATGCACGATTATGAGACGCTTCGCACCATCAAGCGCCGCGAGCTCACCAAGCGCATCAAGTACGTAGAGCAGCATGTTCCCGGATACCTTGTACTCGAGCAGGAAACAGGCAAGAGAAGCGCCGCCTTCGGCCGCAGACTTTTAAATGGCGAGAAACTGGACAGATCCGAGCTCCACAGACAGCTCGTTGAAGTCTCCGAGCAGAAAAAGAGCCTTCTTCGCGAGGCCAATCTGCCCGTAGATTACCTTGAGATGCAGTATGAGTGTCCCCTTTGCAAGGACACAGGCTATGTTGGCAGTGAAAAGTGCTCCTGTTTTAAGCAGAGAGTTATAGAGCGTCTCTATGCCCAGTCGAATATCAACAGACTCGCTGAGGACGCCAATTTTGACCTCATGTCCGAGGAATATTACACGGGCGAGGACCTGGATCACTTCCGCGGAGCTGTTAAAACTTCCAAAGAATTTATTAAGAATTTTGAAACTTTATACCCAAATCTGCTCTTTTATGGTACAGTTGGTACTGGTAAATCGTTCCTTTCAATTTGTATAGCCAAGGAGATACTGGATATGGGGCATTCCGTGCTGTATTTCAGCGCTGCTTCCCTGTTCTCGCTTTTGCAGACCAACTCCTTCGATTTCAAGAAATCGGATGAGCTGCGCACTCTCCTGGATGACCTGTACAACACAGAGCTGCTCATAATCGATGATCTCGGAACCGAGCATGTTACCAATAACTCGATTCCGCAGCTTTTCACTTGTATTAATGAGAGACTTATCAGGAACAGATCTACCATTATCACTACTAATTTTTCATTGGACGATATCAAGTCCATGTATTCTGAGCGTGTATCTTCGAGAATTGCGAGCACGTATCATCTGTGCAAGCTTACAGGCAGGGATATACGCATCATGAAAAAGGTCCAGAACAGAAAGTGAGGAATTTTGGCAATGCCAAGACGTGAAGAAAAACGTAACCTTGAAACAATCCCCGTTGGTTCTCTGGGAATTATCCCACTCAAGGGGTGCAAGACACTGGGGGAGAAGGTTGACTACTATCTTGTGAAGTGGCGCCAGGAGCGCGAAAACGAGCACAAGGGCAGCCTTGCATTTACAGGTTATGAGCGCCCGTCCTATCTTCTTAAGGCCGAGGTTCCGAGATTCGGAAGCGGCGAGGCCAAGGGTGTTATCAAGCAGTCAGTCAGAGGTGATGACCTCTACATCATGGTCGATGTATGTAACCATTCATTAACTTATTCACTTTTTGGAAAAGAAAATCATATGTCTCCTGACGATCACTATCAGGATCTCAAGAGAATTATCGCAGCCGTAGGCGGTAAGGCGAGAAGAATCACAGTTATCATGCCTTTCCTCTACGAGAGCCGCCAGCATAAGCGCTCCTCAAGAGAATCTCTTGACTGCGCAATCGCTCTTCAGGAGCTTGTGAGCATGGGTGTTGATAACATAATCACCTTCGACGCTCACGATCCCAGAGTACAGAACGCAATCCCGCTCAACGGATTCGAGACAGTTCGTACCACTTATCAGTTTATTAAAGCACTTTTGAGAAATATCAAGGATCTCAAGATTGATTCAGATCACATGATGGTCATCTCCCCTGATGAGGGTGGAATGGGCCGTGCAATCTATCTTGCAAGTGTTATGGGTCTCGATGTCGGAATGTTCTACAAGCGCCGTGACTACACTCAGGTTGTGGACGGACGTAATCCCATCGTATCACACGAGTTCCTCGGCACCTCCGTTGAGGGCAAGGATGTTATCATTGTAGATGACATGATTTCATCCGGCGAGAGTCTCATCGATGTAGCCAAGGCTCTGAAGCAGAGAAAAGCAGCTCACATCTACGCTTTCTCAACCTTCGGCCTCTTCACCAGCGGTCTTGAGAGATTCGACGAAGCCTACAACGAAGGCCTCATCGACAGAATCCTCACCACCAACCTGATCTACCAGACTCCCGAGCTTCTCTCCAGAGAATGGTACATCAGCTGCGACATGAGTAAGTACATCGCATACCTCATCGATACACTCAACCACGACGCATCCATCAGCGACCTGCTTAATCCGGTTGAGAGAATAAATAGCATCATTGCCAGATATAATAATGGCGAACTTGATAATTAAAAAGGAAGGCCTGCGAGCGTTGCTCGCAGGCCTTTGAATTTAAAGCCTTCCCCTCCGGGGGAAGGCTTTTATTAATTCTCTAATCCCGGTAAGTATGTGACGAAGTGATTTCCGTTGTTCTCAAACAAGTTGTTGGAGTCTTCTCTTCCGAACTTGTAGACTCTTCCGGTGGTGGGTTCCATGAGAACCGTGTTCATCTCATTGAAGCCGATGATAAGGAGACTGCTGCCGTCGTTTAAGGTTGCCATGACGGGGATGTCCTGATTTACATAATAGAGCATCGCTTCCATCTTGCAGCCATCGAGTTCGAGAACCTTGGCATTCACGAGACTTTCACTCAAAATATCAACAACAGTTTTGCCCTGTTCCAGCATGGAATCAACGTTAACATTGATTCCTCTGTGCTGGAGGATCATATCAAGGCAGACACTTGTTGAATTCTCGGCGGTCATATTCTCTCTGGTCTCAGCCAGATTGGTTATATACATAATCTGATTTGAAGTCAGCAGATTACCTCTAACCCATACATACTGGTTGATGTCATTTACCACAACTCCGGCAGCGTCATAGGCATCGTTAACTGCTTCGGCAGGGTTGTCATAGATACTCTTTAAACCATTCAGACCGTAGACAAAATAGTAGGGATTATCATCCATGCTTCTGTCAGAGTCTATCTGCACATCTCTGCTTCCCTCAAACAGTGTCATATTAGGAGTCTGCAGAATAAGTGACTTCTTCTTAACATTACTCTTGACGTTGATCTGTGTGATATTCTTGTAATTCTCGGTTGCAGCAACAGATATGAAATTACTTCCAACCTCTTTTTTCAGAGTACTCATGATCTGGTCGTCTATGAGCTCATCGTAAAGCTGGCTGCCATCGTTCCACTGTGCACGGGAAAGCCTTATGACATTATCTTCGATCCTGACACCGGTCACAACGCCCTGGTCGGGGCTGTAATTTTCCAGAATATTACCATCGCTGTCTACGATATGAATGCTGTGCATTCCATATACCGTGCTTCCCATGCGGTCACTGTGCACATCATATTCATGCGCCATACCATACACGAGATCCTCACCCATAAAACCAAGAACCTTCACAAAATCACCGCTCTCCGCTTCAATATCGGAAGTAACCTGGGTGCTGAGATTCATGATCTGCACCGTCTTTTTATCCTCGGAATGCCATGCAATAATACTTCCCGATTCAGAAATGCAGTATCTGTCCTCAGACAGATTTTCGATGAGCTTCTTCTGGCTTCTGGAATCCAGGTCGATCATATACACATCACCATCGAGCTTTATGAAAAGCGCACCGCTTGTACTTATATAGAGCACCTTCTCGGAGTAGGACCTTATGATATCCTGATGAAGTTTGGATGAGATAAACGCCATCTCCTCAATAGTATTTAGCTGTGAATCATACTTATAAACAGCATTACCCACATAACCCTCATGGTCTCCGCGGTTCATATAGCCCGAAACCACGAATTCCACATTTCCGGCCTCATCCACGCTCAGAATATGAATCGTATTGCCCATAAAGGTCGCGCGGTCATCAGTATATTCATCATTGTAAAAACCGAATACCAGCGCGATTTTGTTACCCGTGCCGTTGTAAACGTAGAGCCTGTCCTCACTTACAAAAGCGAAAACACCGCCGCCATCGCTCTCCTTCACGGTAACGTTCGGATCGGTGATCCACAAGCTGATAACATTGTCCGTAATATCCGAAGTGTCCGCATTGAACACATAATTCATCGTTCTGTCAAAATTGAGGAGGTAAATTCTATCCGAAGTATATCTGATTCTGTAAGCCTCTTCTACGTTATAGAGCTTCTCCGTGCCGTCCTCGATTTTCTGAGTAACCTGATAATCCAGAACAATTATGGAAGTCTGGGGATGCACATCCCTCACAAAAACCTTGGGATCTGTACGTGCTACAATGTTAAGACCACCCCAAGTCACCTGCTCGTAGCTACTGTTGATCGTCACATGACTAAATGAAGTATTGTCTCCGTCTGCATTGGACTCCAGGTACTTAGCAAGTTCCTCCGAGTGCTCCGCATTATTAAAAGTCATATTCGAGAAATTCAGCGCAAAATCAACGATTTCTCTGGTATGATAAGCGTTATCCTCTTCGGTCCAGATAACCCTCTCATAATATCTTGCAGTTTTGCCGTTTACATTTGCCAGAATAACAAGTATGTACTCTTTTCCCGGATCAATAAGATCCTTCATCTGGAATTTTCCCTTGATAATCTCCCCGTCCTGCGAGTAATCCGTGATATCCGAGTTCTCAACCAGGCTGTTACCGGAGACCTGTCTGACCTCAAATTTCAAATCAGAGATGCTCTCACCATAGGTGTTCATCTGAAAAGAAATCGTTCTCTGGGCATCGGTAGGCATAATCTCCCCGTGCATGTGCGCAACATCCATCTCCTGCGCATAGCCGTGGAGCAAATTTATCTGTTTTCCACCCGATTCAAAGGTCACTGTGGGAAAAGTAGGCGCACCCATCCTGGCAGTCATATCAACTGTCTCAACATTGGTGAAATGCCCAATAAGAAGAAGTGAAACAATAAAAACAACGATTGTATATATAATCTTGATGATTGTTTTTTTCATTATAAATCCTTATGCCTTAATTCCATTGACTTCTTACACTCATCGCGGTAATATTTTTCTAACTTAAAAACGTCAGATAAAAGCGCAAGTGCGCAGATAGGGGGAATCATGAGTTACCCTGTTCTATATCGTAAACGTATTATTCCGAATGAATGCATTCTGCTAAAGGACGACCGTATCCTGCAATGTGATGATAACACCATTGTCACAGCGTGGGAAGCGATACACCCACGGTCCGATTTGTCACACGGCTATTCCTGTTATTATTTAAAACGCGGTTATAAGATCAGCAAGTTTTATCGTGCTGACTCCAGTCTCATGTACTGGTACTGCGATATAGTCGAATATCAGCAGGGCCCCGAGGAAAATTCCATCGTAACCCTGGATCTTCTCGCCGACGTAGTCATCTACCCCGACGGCAAAATCCGCATCCTCGACCTGGATGAACTGGCTGAGGCCTTCGAGCAGAAGCTTATTGATGAAAAACAGCTCAAGACCGCGCTTCATTCATTGGGGAATCTGATGGATGCGATTTATGAAAATAGTATCTCGACGCTTGAGGCGCCGATAATTAAGGCGTTACGTTAATAGAACACATGCCCGCCGATATTGATTCCGGTGAGCCCCGGAATTGGTGTTCTGAAATAAACGCAGTTTCCTACGTTTGTTGCGCCGCTCATAGCGGCATCTGCTGCCTGATAGCAGGCCTCGTTTGCATCTCCGTTTGCAAGCGCAAGCGCGAGTCTTCCGCTACCCACGGGTGAAAACTGTGCATTCTGGTAAATAACACCTACAACTGTATCAGGATAAACAGAGCTAAGCACTCTGTTGATAACAACCGCTCCAACGGCGACTTTTCCCTCGTAGGGTTCTCCACCCGCCTCGCAATATATCAGATTTGCCAGAAGATATCTGTCTCCTTCCGCAAACTGAACATCCGAAATATTTCTCCACTTTGACTTAGCCGCCAATTTTGACAGACGAATTTCCTCAGCGAGCTTTGCTTCAAGAGCCTTTACATCGGCATTCTGCTCAGCTACCTGATTTTCATACTCCTTCGCCTTGCTCTCGATATTCTTGGCCTCTTCCTCTGCGGTCGAGATATTCTTCTTGTATTCACTTATGCTGCCACTGGTCTTGCTGACAAGCCCCGATACGCGGCTCTGCTCAGCCTCAACTTCAACCTTACACTGATCGAGCTCAGTCTTCTCTGACTGAAGAGTCTTCTCTTTCTCATCGATCTGCGCACAGGTCTGCTTGTACTGATCAAGCATCTTCCTGTCATAGGAAGAAAGGGACGCAACATAACTGCTATGATTAAGAAAATCCGCAAAGCTGCCCACATCCGTTAGCATATCCATGAGCATGAAGCTCTCCTTTTCATAGATAAACTGCACACGCTTTTTCATCGCTGCGTACTGGGCATCCTTAGTGCTGATTGCGGCCTCAAGCTCAGCCTGGGTCGTGTTGATCTCATCGGTCTTGGCATCGATCTGATTTTCAAGATCCGAAAGATTGTTGCTAACCTCCGTAAGCTGACTGTTCAGGTCGTCGAGCTTATTCTCAAGAACACTCTTTTCCTGATGAAGATTGGAAATATCTTCCTTCTTGTCATCGAGCTGATCCTGAGTCTCACTCAGCTGTCCCTTGGTCTCATTGAGTTTGTCCTTTGCTTCCCGCAAAGCTTTCTTAGTCTCCTCGGTCGCCTTAACTGTAGTTCCCGCACTCCCCCAATTTATGCACAGAACTATCGCCATTGTTACTGCAACGAGCCGCATGACTCTACCCCAATAACTTTTCACTGGTTTTCCTCTGATTATATTTCTATGTGTATGTTCTTACCTGACCTGCTATAAGGATAATACTTCACTCCCGCCGCATCGAACATCTTCTTGGATGCTCTTGTTGCAGCTGAGGTGCTGTATTTATCGCTGTCATACACGACAGTCCTTATGCCGGCCTGAATTATTGCCTTTGCGCATTCATTACAGGGAAAAAGAGATACATAAAGCTTAGCCCCTTCAAGGCTGCCGCCTCTGTAATTTAAGATGGCATTGAGCTCACTATGGGTTACGAAGGGATATTTTGTGGCAAGCTCATCCTCGCCGTCCCTTTCCCACGGAAAATCATCATCATCACAGCCAATCGGGAAACCGTTGTAGCCCATGGATAAAATCTTGTTATCCTCGCTGACAATACAAGTTCCCACCTGCGTGTTGGGATCCTTGGAGCGCATAGCTGCAAGCTTTGCAACGCCCATGAAATACTCGTCCCAGGAAATGTAATCTTCTCGTTTCATACTCTTCCTCCTTTCCCCTCATCCGGATGAGGGGATTTACGCCTCCGCGTCCGTGATCTCCCCAATTCTTCTCACATGCTTCTCAAGTCCTGAAAACTCTGTGTCCAGGAATGTATCCACAATATCAATTGCCATATCGGGGCCGATAAGCGCGCCGCCCATGGCAAGTACATTCGCATCGTTGTGCTCACGTGTGAGCCTTGCTGAATGAGGCTCTGAGCAAAGAGCGCATCTGATGCCCTTTACCTTGTTGGCGATAATTGAGATACCGATACCTGTTGTGCAGATAACGATTCCCTTCTCACACTCGCCGCTTGCAACAGCCTCTGCTGCCGCCTTTCCGAAAATCGGATAATCACAGGAGTTCTTATCATAAGTACCAAAATCCTTGTACTCTATGCCCCTCTCCTTAAGATGCTCGATTACCACCTGCTTGATGTCAAATCCGCCGTGGTCACTTCCAAGTGCTATCATTTTTTCATTCTCCTCTTCTTTATTTTTTTGCCTTCCCCCTCCGGGGGAAGGTGGCGCGTAGCGCCGGATGAGGGGCCAGCTTTACACCCTCACCACCTTATGTCCAGCTGCCTTCAGCAGTCTGTTCATTATTGCCTGCCCGAGTCCCGTATCATCAAAAGCCTCGGAATACATGCATTTTACATCCTCATCGTCGAACTGCCGCAGGATACTGAAAAGATTTCTTGCAATCTCTTCCTCGTCCTCTCGGCTTCCCGCGCATTTTACGACGTCGGCCCTGTATTTATCACGGGTCTCATCAGTTGCGATGACACCGGTTCGCTCTCCGTTTTTGCTGTGCTCCAAGATCTTCTCGTTAATGTATACCGTAACCTTATCGGGTTCACCCTCAACTATCGTAAGATCGCCTTTTGGTGCATAATGTCTGTACTTCATCCCGGGAGCCTTGGGCTTCACCCCGCTGTCGGCACTGAGAATTGTCTTATCAATGCTAACATCCCCGAGAATATCGGAAAGCATCTTCTGCGTCACATATCCGGGGCGCAAAATCATGGGCGTATCCGAAGTTAAGTCTATTATAGTAGATTCCAGGCCGATTCCAACCTGTCCTCCGTCAATTATCATATCAACTCTGCCGTCTAAGTCCTCGATGCAGTACTTTGCTTCGGTGGGACTTGGTCTTCCCGAGAGATTCGCGCTCGGCGCCGCGATATATCCGCCAGACTGTCTGATCAACTCAGCTGCGATTTTGTTGCTGGGCATCCTTATCGCAACGGTTTCCAGACCTCCTGTCGTCTCATAGGGAACCGCCTCAGATTTCTCCATTATCATAGTAAGGGGGCCCGGCCAAAGTACCTCAGCAAGCTTGTAAGCCGCCTCCGGAAGCTTTTTTACTATCTTTTTGATTGATTCAATGTCCGCAACGTGCACTATCAGCGGATTGTCTGAGGGCCTGCCCTTCGCGGAATATATCTTCATGGAAGACTTCGGATTAAGTGCATCTCCGCCAAGACCGTAGACCGTCTCTGTGGGAAAAGCGACAAGACCGCCGTTTTTCAGGATTGTGCCGGCTCGCTGCAAGGCCGCAAGGGCGGCGGCATCTATGTTATTTTCGTTAATTTGAATTAATTCAGTGTTCATGGTTTCCTTTGGTATATCTTTATTCCCCTCATCCGGCGCTTCGCGCCACCTTCCCCCAAAGGGGGAAGGTGCCCGAAGGGCGGATGAGGGGTCCTCTTACTTCGCCATATACTCCGCAATTACATCCCAAACATCTGCGGTTTCGAACCCGAGGGCCCACTCCGCAACTCCGGCGATGCCGGCGCTCTGCATTACATTCAGCTTAGCCTCAAGGGATCTCGCATCCTCGTTCCATATCTGATAGAAATCGCCGTTTTCAGCGGTTGCTTCGCCGTAGTACTGGCATGTGTTCTCATCCCACTTAAGCTCAATTCCCTTTTCGGAAATCACATTTGCTACGCCGTCCATATGAAAAGCCTTACTTGAAAGCTCTCCGCCGCTGGTCGTCCACAATCTTGTATAGAAAGGAACGGAATTTACAAGCTTCTCTGCCGGAACCTGCTCGAGGGCTTTTTGGATACCGCTCTCAACATATCCGATTGATGCGACAGAGCCTGCCTCGGATGAACCGGAATAGTGCTCGTCATATCCCATTATAATTACGTAATCGCAGACAATTCCCTGCTCGGTAAGGTCATAGTGATCGTTAAAATCCATCGGCACATAGTCATCGACAGACAAAACAATCTGATTCTGACGGCATGCCACCGACAGCTCTCTCAAAAACTCCAGATAAGAGCGGCTATAGCTCTCATCGATAAGCTCGAAGTCCACATTTATTCCGTCAAAGCCAAACTCAGCCTGCTGCGCCATGAGGTTTGCGATAAGATTCGCTCTGGAAGCCGCATGTGAAACAACAGCCTCGGTATCACAGCCATTCGGATTATTGAAATTATCAACAGCCGCCCAGACCTGCACTCCTGCCGCATGCGCTGCAGTTACATAATCATGAGTTGCATAGCTTGAGATATTTCCTTCATTTCCATCAAGCGAAAACCAGGTGGGTGAAATGACGTTCAAAGATTTAGCCTGCGCAAGAATACCGGAAACCGTCTCATTTCCCTGGATGCCGCCTATCGGATGGAATCCCATGTTAACTTTTGATCCAAGTGACATAGAAGTATACTCTCCAAGGGCAACTTTTCCCTCACCATCGTCCACGCTCACTACTACGGGCGCGACATCCTTGATATGCTTGTTCTCAACATATCCGATATGACCGTTGGATGAGATGACTCTGGACCACTCCTCCATCTCCTCGATCACGGTAACCGTGCCGGCAGGAGCCTCGGTTACAACCTCACTCTTCCTACCACCAAGCTTCCTGATAGCAATATCCTTCTTAAGGGTTCCGTTCTGGCTCTCCCCGGCAGCCGCCGTATAAATCCTGATTCTGGCAGGACCCTCATCTGCGAAACTCTCATATTTCATGGAAGCGAATTTTTTCAGATAATCCACAGACACATAGAGCTTATCGCCCTCAAGCAGAGATGCCGGAAAGCCCAGATCCTCGCTGTCTCCCGCGGAAGAGGTGATGGTGTTCTCACCGACCGTGGCAGTATAAATCGCATTCGGACCTGTATAAATCAAAATCCCGTCATCAGCGCCGTAGTAGAATCTGTTGCTTATATCTGTCTGGACGAGGTCATAGTCCAGGTAATATCTATCATTGTAATATCCGGCCTTCTCCTCCATGAGCTTGTCATTTAGGATCAAAACAGCCTGCGTAGGGTCAGTAAGGCCATAGTATTCATTAAGGTCCACCCGCTCCTTCGTATAGGAAAAACGCTCGAAGGCAAGCTGACCCGCATATATAAGTCCAAATAATATAATAAGAGCGATTATGAAAATCACCGGTTTAATCTTTTTCTTCATCTGTGACTCCTTCCAATCGCTTATTATACCATATTATGTAGTTTAATTGCCATTTTGCCGGCGGCTCTGTAATCCACACCCCGCATACCGTATTTGACACATTTTATTTGTCTTAATTATGCATGTCGTAACCGGTGGTGGGGCCTCCAGTCAATATTTATCAACTAAAATTCGAATATCAAAGGTTAGATTCCAAAAGAAGGCTCAAAAGTTAGATGTAACATAAGTGATAGTTTCCTTAACCGCTTTCGAAATCCAAAAGTAATTGCTTACAATTTTTGATATGCGAAGTGGGATTACGAGCCGAGGCGTTTGGCACTGGTGCCTCTTCTCGTATCACAATTCATTCCTATAGTAAAAATTCATTTCTATAGTTAAAACAATTCCTGCAAGTTAATACTTTGTTGTAAGTTTGTACTAATTAAAAAATAATTTACAGGGATTTGATTTCTTCCGATGATTCTCGGATGAACTTGTAAGACATTCCGTCAAGAACGACGGAACAATCGTAATATTCAAATATTGTGTACCATGCCTCCTCTCCGATACGTACTCTCAGAGGCACCACGAGTATGTAATATACACGACCAAAATCATATTGTCAACACCTAATTTCAATTTTATATTTTTTTATAATTCTAACCTATATATTAAATTACTAAACATGTCGATAGAAGTATTGACACATGCAGTTGTTTCCTATAACATTTAATAACTATATATACATATGTAACAACCTTTTTTATGGAGGGCATCGCATGAAAATCGAGCGAGTTAATGATTGCCAAATCCGATGCACACTTACTAAGGAAGATCTTGCAAGCAGACAGCTGAAAATCAGCGAACTTGCATACGGAACCGAGAAGGCGAAGGACCTGTTTCGCGACATGATGCAGCAGGCCAATTACCAGTTTGGCTTCGACGCGGAGGACATTCCGCTTATGATCGAAGCAGTTCCGATCAATTCCGAATGCATCATTTTAATAATAACAAAAGTTGAAGATCCCGAGGAACTGGACACCAGATTTGCCAATTTCTCACCTTCAATACAAAGTGAAGTCTCAGGTACAGATAACGAAGCTGCTGAGGAAGAGGACGTCATGGATCTGTTCCAGCGTCTGAAAAATGAATCAACTTCCGATTCAGATGAGATAGACCGCGTTCTGAACACCGCAAAGAAGGAAGCTCCTCAGAGACCTTCTTCCAATGCCGGTAAAGCTGCAGTCGATCCGTTCTTCCTGTTCTCTTTTGCAACAATGCATGATGTGATGAAGTTCGCACAGCTGAACAGAACCAGTGCTTCTGTTCGCAACACCTTGTACAAGAGCGACAGCAACGGAAGACTCTACCTACTGATTCACCCGGGTAACGAATCCGCTTCAGTTTTGCAGAAGCTCTGCTCAATCCTGTCCGAGTACGGCAGATCCGAGTCAGCAAGTTCTATCAGTGAACAGTATCTGGATGAGCATTATCAGGTGATTATTAAGGATAATGCAATTCAGAAATTATCAGAAATTTAATAAGATTTATAAGGAAACTTCCCCTGACCGGGGAAGTTTTTTATTTGAGCCTTCCCCCGGAGGGGGAAGGTGTCGGCGTAGCCGACGGATGAGGGGATATAAAAAGGCTTCGGATTTCTCCGAAGCCTTTCCTTGTTTTATGAGTTAATTACTTTGAATAAAGTGTAACCAACTTATTCAGATACTCAAGACGCTCCTGTGCGTTCTCCTTTGACTTAGCATAGAGCTTCTGTGCTCTCTCAGGATTCTTAAGCTTAAGTGAAAGGTATCTAACCTCACCGTCAAGGAAGTCCTGATACTCCTCTGTAGGAGCCTTGCTGTCAAGAGTGAACTTCTGCTCAGCAGCAGGATTGAATCTGAACATATGCCAGTAACCTGTTGCTACTGCCTTCTTCTCTTCGTCCATAACCTTGTTCATACCGGACTTGAGACCCTGGTTGATACAAGGAGCATAAGCGATGATGAGTGAAGGTCCCGGATATGCCTCTGCCTCAGCGATAGCCTTAAGTGTCTGGTTCATATCAGCACCCATAGCGATCTGAGCAACATATACATAACCATAGCTCATTGCGATAGAAGCGAGATCCTTCTGCTTGATCTCCTTACCGCCTGCAGCGAACTGTGCAACAGCACCTGTAGGTGTAGCCTTAGAAGACTGTCCGCCTGTATTTGAGTAAACCTCAGTGTTAACAACGAGAACGTTTACATCCTTACCGGAAGCAAGTACGTGATCGAGACCACCGAATCCGATATCGAATGCCCATCCGTCACCACCGAAGATCCACTGTGACTTCTTAGCTGCGAAGTCCTTATTCTTAAGAACATACTTAGCAGCATCTGAGCTGTCGCCTGAAAGTGCAGCTACGAGCTCTTCTGTAGCAGCTGTGTTTGTAGCGCCGTTTGAGAATGTATCGAGCCACTTCTGAGCTGCGTCCTTAGCGGAACCGCTGCCAGCTGCGATCTCTTCTACCTTCTCCTTGATAGCGTCACGGAGTGCGTTCTGTGCAAGAACCATACCGAAACCAAACTCAGCGTTATCCTCGAACAGGGAGTTATCCCATGCAGGACCCTGGCCCTTTTCGTTTACTGTGTAAGGTGTTGAAGGTGAGGAGTTACCCCAGATTGATGTACATCCTGTAGCATTAGCAACGTACATTCTGTCACCAAAGAGCTGAGTAACAAGCTTAACATAAGGAGTCTCACCACAACCTGCGCAAGCGCCTGAGAACTCAAGGAGAGGCTGCTTGAACTGTGAACCTCTGATTGTTGTCTCTTTAAGCTTCTCAACAACTTCTGTCTTAACAGGAGTCTTAACAGCATAATCGAAGTACTTCTGCTCATCCTTGTTATCAGCGATAGCGCCCATCTTAAGAGTCTCGCCTGCCTTGTTACCTACGCAGACATTAGCACATGAGCCGCATCCTGTACAATCGAGTGCAGAAATAACAACTGAGAACTTGTATCCGGGAACTCCGTTGAGATCCTTTGTCTGAAGTCCTTCAGGAGCCTTAGCAACTTCGTCGTCTGTAAGAGCAACTGTTCTGATTGCAGCGTGAGGACAAACGAGTGAGCAGAATCCACACTCTACGCACTTTGTAGCATCCCACTTCGGAACGTTAACTGCAATACCTCTCTTCTCGAATGCAGCAGAACCACTGGGTGTGGAACCATCAACATAAGGAAGGAGATCGGAAACCTTAAGGGTGTTACCTTCCTGAGAATTAACCTTAGCCTGAATGTTGTTAACGAAATCAACAACGTCCTTACGATCGCCCTTAGCCTCTGTGAACTCAAGACCTTCGTCCTTAGCGTCCTTCCAGCTCTCAGGGATCTCAACCTTGATAAGGTTCTTCGGATCTGCACCGGCATCGATAGCATCCCAGTTCTTCTTAACGACATCTTCACCCTTACGGCCGTATGTCTTCTGAGCAGCATCCTTCATGAACTTGATAGCCTGATCTTCAGGAATGATCTTTGTGATATTGAAAAATGCAGACTGAAGGATTGTGTTAATTCTTGTAGGACCCATACCTACTTCTACACCGATCTTGGAACCGTTCATGATATAGAAGTTGATCTTGTGGTCATACATGAACTTCTTAACCTGGCCGGGGATCTCAGCCTCAAGCTGATCTACTGTCCAAGGGCAGTTAAGAAGGAATGATCCACCGTCAACAAGCTCCTGAGCCATGTTGAACTTGCGGATGTATGAAGGATTGTGGCAAGCTACGAAGTCTGCCTTCTTGATGAGGTAAGTTGACTTAATAGGAGTCTTACCAAATCTAAGGTGAGACATTGTAACACCACCTGACTTCTTAGAGTCATAATCGAAGTATGCCTGAGCATACATATCTGTGTTGTCACCGATGATCTTGATGGAGTTCTTGTTAGCACCAACAGTACCGTCAGCACCAAGACCCCAGAACTTACAGTTGGTTGTTCCCTCGGGAGTTGTAACAAGGGGCTCACCAGCATCAAGTGAAAGATGTGTAACATCATCGTTGATACCGATTGTGAACTGCTCTTTGTCTGTGTTGTTGAATACAGCAACGATCTGCTCAGGAGTTGTATCCTTGGAACCAAGACCGTAACGTCCGCACATAACCGGAACAGACTCGAACTTAGTGCCCTTAAGAGCAGCGATAACATCAAGAGCAAGAGGCTCACGGTAAGAACCGGGCTCCTTAGTTCTGTCAAGAACTGCAATTCTCTTAACGCTTGCAGGGATAGCGCTGGCAAGTGCCTTAGCATCGAAAGGACGATAAAGTCTAACCTTAACTACGCCGACCTTCTGACCCTTCTTAGCAAGGTAGTCGATTGTCTCCTCGATTGTATCGTTTACAGAACCCATAGCGATGATGATTGTCTCAGCATCTGCAGCTCCGTAGTAGTTGAAGAGCTTGTAATCTGTGCCAAGCTTAGCATTAACCTTGTCCATGTACTTCTGAACAATTGCAGGAAGCTCGTCGTAACCTGTGTTGCAAGCCTCTCTAGCCTGGAAGAAGATATCAGGGTTCTGAGCTGAACCCATCTGACGAGGGTGATTCGGGTTAAGGGCGTTAGCCTTGAACTCGTCAATAGCCTCATGATTAACCATCTCATCGAGATCCTTGTAATCCCAAACCTCGATCTTCTGGATTTCGTGTGATGTACGGAAACCATCAAAGAAATTAATGAAAGGAAGTTTTCCTTCGATTGCAGACATGTAAGATACAGGTGTAAGATCCATAACCTCCTGTACGCTTGAGCTACAAAGCATTGCAGCACCTGTCTGACGGCATGCATAAACATCAGAATGATCACCGAAAATGTTCAGAGCGTGTGAAGCTACACAACGAGCTGATACATTGAACACGCCGGGAAGTCTCTCACCTGCTACCTTATAGATATCAGGGATCATAAGAAGAAGTCCCTGTGATGCAGTGTAAGTAGATGTAAGTGCACCTGCTACAAGAGATCCGTGTACAGCACCTGCTGCACCTGCCTCTGACTGCATCTCTGTGATCTGTACTGTACGGCCGAAGATGTTCTTCTTACCGGCAGTTGCCCACTCATCAACATGCTCAGGCATAACTGATGAAGGAGTGATCGGGTACATGGCAGCAACTTCGGTAAACGCATATGAAGCATATGCAGCAGCCTCGTTACCGTCCATGGTTTTCATGTTTCTTGCCATTTCTATTCCTCCTACCTTTAATAAGATTAATATGGATTTTCAGGATAGGCATGTTAAGCTTTTACACACCTATGCCGTAAAATCGCTAATGTACGCACTACGCGCAATTTAAATTCTAACATTGTAAAATCCCAAAGTCAACGGAAATAAGCCATTTCTCGGCACATCCCCTGATAATTTTTCTAAACAAAATAACGAAAATCTAAAAATAATAAATCTTTTATAAACTATTATTTTATAGATAAAAGTTATCGTTAAATTGCTTGCGTAAAACAGACAATTATATTATCATATCCTTTGTAGTAGGTAATATTGATTGGAAGTGGCTTTCCGATCGCCAAGATATTACAAACTTTTTTCAGGAAGGAGATTTTTGATATGGCATACGTTATTAGTGATTCTTGCATCAGCTGCGGATCATGCGCAGGTCAGTGCCCTGTTTCTGCTATTTCTCAGGGAGACTCACAGTTCAACATCGATCCTGATACATGCATCGATTGCGGTTCTTGCGCAGCTCAGTGCCCTGTTTCAGCTATCTCTCAGGGCTAATAGCAAATTTAGAAAAAGGAAACTCCGAAGCGATTGCTTCGGAGTTTTTTATTTGCCCCTCATCCGGTCCTTCGGACCACCTTCCCCCCAAGGGGAAGGCAGAAAGTAAAAAGCCTTCCCTCCAAGGGTATAGTTCTTCCCGTGGGGAGGGATAACATATAAAGCCTTCCCCCACTGGGGGAAGGTGGCTGCGTAGCAGCCGGATGAGGGGTCTCTTATTCAACGTTACTTCTTCTCGACGGTTCGAGGTTCGCGAACTTGGTGAATTCAGGAAGCCAAGCCAGTTCAACCGTACCGATCGGGCCGTTTCTTTGCTTAGCTATAATAATCTCGGAGACACCCTTGCGCTCGGTATCCTTATTGTAGTAATCATCACGATAGATGAACATAACCATATCCGCATCCTGCTCGATCGCACCGGACTCACGAAGGTCGGACATCATCGGCCTGTGGTCGGGTCTCTGCTCAACCGCACGGGAAAGCTGTGACAGCGCAACAACAGGCACGTTCAGCTCACGGGCGAGAGCCTTGAGCGCTCTTGAAATCTCGGATACCTCCTGCTGTCTCGACTCGGAGGAACGCTTACCACTGCCGCTCATCAGCTGCAGGTAGTCGATCATAATAATATGGAGGTTGTGCTCCATCTTGTATTTTCTGCACTTCGACTGGAGCTCCTGGATGGAGATACCGGGCGTATCATCGATTATAAGATGCGACCTGCCGATGAGGTCCGCACTCTCAATCAAGTTTTCCCAGTCCATATCCGTCATGTTACCTGTCCTTATGTGCTGCGAATCAACATGGGATTCCATGGACATCAGACGGTTAACCAGCTGCTCCTTTGACATTTCCAGAGAGAAAACCGCAACGGTTTTATCCTGATGAAAAGCCATATACTGAGCAATATTCAAAACAAACGCAGTCTTACCCATTGAAGGACGGGCTGCGATCAGAATCAGATCAGAAGGCTGGAAGCCCGCGGTTTTATAATCAAGATCCGTAAAACCTGTTGCAAGACCGGTAACCGTGCCCTGCATCTTACTTGCCATCTCGATCTTGTTGAGGGCGTTCATAACAATCTCACTGATCGGAACGAACTCGCCGCTGTTTTTAAGCTGCGTAATGCGGAAAATCTCCTTCTCCACATCCGTCATGAGATCAGGCAGATCCTTGTTCTCCCCGTAACACTCATTTATGATATCGCCGCAGGAATGGATAAGCTCGCGAAGCTTGCTCTTTTCATTGACGATCTCCGCATAGAACTTCACATTCGCGGAAGTCGGCACGGAGCTCGCCATCCCCAGAATATAATTCATATCGTAGACCTGCGGAGGTGCATTCTTTTCCTTCAGATGATTCTGCAGCGTCACCCCGTCGACTGGAGTGCCCACCTGGTGCAGCTCGACCATCGCCTCGAAGAGCATCCCCAGCTGCCTGTTGTAAAAATCATCCGCTGTGATTATCTCCGACGCGATCTGAATCGCATCCTTATCAATTAGCATGGCGCCGACCACCGACTGCTCAGCCTCGAGGCTGTTCGGCATCGTGCGCTGGATTACATTTTCTTCGGGCATATCAAGCCTCCGTAACAGAAACTCTGAGTGTTGCGGTGACCTGAGGATGAAGCTTTACCGGAACCTCAGTAGTACCAAAGTTCCTGATGGGCTCTGAAAGCTGAATCTTTTTCTTATCGATATCAAAACCGCACTGCTTCTTTGCCTCTGTAGCAATTTCCTTCGAAGAAACAGAACCGAAAACTCTTCCGCCCTCGCCTGCCTTCATTGTGAGATGCACGGTCGCCTTCTCGATCTCCTTCGCATACTCCTGCATCTTCTCAAGAAGAGCCTGCGCATCGCGCGCATCCTTCGCCTTATGATTTTTCAAGTTTGTGAGATTGGCCTTTGTAGCCTCAACTCCAAGCTTTTTAGGTAAAATAAAATTCGAAGCGTAACCGTCGCTCACCTTAACGACATCGCCTTTTTTTCCAAGTGACTTAACATCTTCTAACAAAATTACTTCCATAACATCCTCCGCTAAATTATTACTTCCCCTCATCCGGCGCTACGCGCCACCTTCCCCCCAAGGGGAAGGCTTCTATCACATCAACTCCCCGGCCTCGATCATAATATCGATCTGCCCCTTAATTTTTCCGATCGCCTCGTCGATTCCAATGCCCTCAAACTGGCATCCCGCGGAACTGATATGTCCGCCGCCGCCGAGCTTCTCCATAATAATCTGAACATTAACCTCGTCAATCGACCTCGCACTGACATATATCTGATTCTGATACTGCGTGAATGTAAAGCTCGCCTTAACACCCTTGATATTCAAAAGCTCGTTTGCTGCCTGAGCCGCAACGATAGTGGGACTCTGAACCTCATCCGCGCTGCAGACCGAAATCGCATAAGCACCGCGGTAGATCTCAGCCTGACCGACAGCATCCGCTTTTGCCTTATACTCCGTCGCATCCTCTCTAAAGAGCTTACGAACTCTCGTCACATCCGCGCCGTTTCTTCTAAGGAAAGCTGCCGCCTCGAAAGTTCTGACACCGGCCTTGTTCATGAAATTATTTGTATCCACAACAATTCCCGAGTACATACTGTCAGCCTCTTCCGGCCTTATCTTAACAGTCTCGTCTATGTACTGCAGAACCTCGGAAACCATCTCACACGCACTGGACGCATAGGGCTCAACATAGGAAAGCGTCGCATTTTCCACAACCTCGGCGCCCTGCCTGTGGTGATCGAGCACCACAATCGTCTTACAGAACTTCAGAAGCTCCGGACACTCAGTAATACTCGGCCTGTTGACATCCACAACCACCAGAACCACGTTGTTGCCTGCGATATCAATCGCCTGCTGATTACTGATAATCATATCCGACTCGTACTCCGGATTATCTTTGAAAAGATCGACCAAAGGCTTCATCGAATTGGTAACATCGTTCAAAACTATATGGCACCTTCTGTCGAGCGTCTTGGCAATTCTGTAAATGCCGACCGAAGCACCGAAACTGTCAACGTCACCGAGCCTGTGACCCATAACGATAACAGTATCTTTTCCATTAATAATCTCCTTAAGGGCATGCGCCTTAACTCTCGCCTTAACCCTCGTAGATTTCTCGACTTTCTGACTCTTACCACCGAAATACATGATCTCGTCCGGAGTTTTCACAACCGCCTGATCACCGCCTCGGCCAAGCGCCACATCAATCGCATTCCTTGCAAACTCGTAGTTCTGCGCATAGGACAAACCGTCAATTCCGACACCGATACTGAGCGTAACCGCCATCTCATTACCGATATTAACAGTCTTAACATCCTCCAGAATATCGAAGCGCACTTCCTTCAGATACTGCGCCGACTTCTTCGGCATTACCACGAAATACTTATCTTTCTCAATTTTCTTCGCAATACCATCACAGGTCGCGATATACTTGTTGATCTTTCTATCGATAAGCGCCGTCAGGAGCGACCTTCTGACCTCCTCGACACTCTCAAGAGCCTCATCATAGTTATCAATGTAAATCAGCCCCGCTGCCAGACTCTGGGAATCGACCTCATTTATAGCCAGTTTTAACGCAGTCTCATCAAACAGATAAACTGCAACCAGATAGCCCTCGTAGCCGTCCGACTCGATGATATCGCTGTTCGCCGCCATCTCATCAAGCGAGATCTTCTTCATCTTCAGCGTGAAATAATTGCCGTCGTACTCAACATCCTGGTGCGTCTCTTCATCGCCCGTCGGGAACTTCTCAGGAGTTATCCCGGGGAAAAGTACGGAAATAGACTTATGAAAACCCTTCTCCTGATGCAGCGCCCTCTCAAAGGCAGCATTGGTCCACACCACCTTCCCGGTATCATCCAAAAGCGCATGCGGAAGATCCAGCTCACGAAGGAGCTTTTTCTGAATCTGCCCATACTCCGTGGCGAAACTCACCAGCTCGTTCATTATTATCGGCTTATTATAAAAATCGAGATAAATTACAGCCATCAGATACAGCGCCGCGAACGCAGCAACTATAAGCCCTGCCCTGAAATCCACGGTAAACACCGCAATCGTAACAAACGCTAACAGAATCCCCAGATATATGAAAATTCTAAGAAAAGTCTTGAGCTTTCCCTTTAACCTTATCCTAGTCTTCGGCATAACCGCTTTCTCCATCCCCTTGAAGTTTTTAACATCCTCCAGGCAAATGAGCCCGCTTATATATCATATAATTTTAGCATAAACCTTGTAAAAAAGACACTTCATAAAAAAAGCCCCATCAAGTCTCATTCTCCTCAGCATCACAAACACAAAAACCGCTCTGCGAACGCCTGCTCTCTCCCCCACAGGACTGTTCCATCCTATAAGGTGATTACCGGTAATCCCCGGCATCTTCCCCTCTAACCAATCAAAAATATCCGTGCGATACTCTAGAAGCTTCCCCGCAGGCCTCCCCTTCGCCGCATACAGCACATGAAAAATCCCAGTCTTTAGCATAAAGTACCTGAACTGCTCGTCCTTCATCCACTCGCCGGCACTGTCCATGGTCTGCAATACCTGATTGATGTCGGTCTGGTTGTTCGTTCATTTAATACCAGAGAGATATCCTTTTCTCTTGAAGGAGTAAAAATCCCAACTGAATTCAAAGCCTTCTATTGCGATACAGGACTACTCATATCACAACTTAGTGATGACATTCCGGCAAAAATTCTTTCAGGAGACTTAAGCGCATACAAGGGGGCAATAGCCGAAAATATGGTTGCATCTGCATTTACTTCTAATGATATGAAACTATATTATTTCCATGCTCCAAGCGGTTCACCGGAACTTGACTTCCTCTTTGAAGACAACGGTGAAGCAGTAATAGTCGAATGTAAGGCCACCAACAATCAGGCAACAAGCATGAAATATGTAATCGGTAATCAGAAAAACTATGGAATTCATCCTGCAATAAAGCTCGCTGATACTAACATAGTCCAAGGTGATGGCTTTACCACATATCCTCTTTACGCAATAGGATTCATGGAACCCATTGTATCCAACACTGTCATTGAACCTGTGGATATTAAGCAATTAAAGATCCCTGACAACAATTAAAAAAGACACTTTTTAGAATTTCTTCTAAAAAGTGTCTAAAATAAGCAATTAACTTTTATACAAAGCTATTGTGGCAATTACTCTGCCTCGTAAGGCATAAGTGCAAGATGTCTTGCACGCTTGATAGCAGATGTAAGCTCTCTCTGGTGCTTAGCGCAGTTGCCTGTGATACGTCTGGGAAGGATCTTTCCGCTCTCGGAAACAAACTTCTTCAGCTTAGCTGTATCTTTGTAATCAATAACATTGTCTTTTCCACAGAAAACGCAAACTTTCTTTCTTCTGTGCATACCACCTTTTCTTCTTACAGGAGAATCGGTTCTATCAGACTTATTGAAAGCCATTGTGGTACCTCCTTATCGAATTTCAGTTGACATCGCCTGATCATCACTTATGTGAACAATCACGGCAGATACTAATCAATTAATTGAACGGAAGTTCCTCATCAATTCCATCCGGAATATTCATGAAACCATCACCCGGATTAGAGTTACTGCTAGGAGCAGCATCAAATGAAGGTGCTGGCTGTGAACCTCCTGAGAATCCACCATTGCCGCCCTGAGCGTTCTTGCTCTCAGCAAATTCCTGATCCTCGACTACAACTTCTGTAGTGTATACTTTCTGGCCATCCTTATTGGTATAACTACCTGTCTGGATGCGGCCTGTTACGGCCATCTTGGTTCCCTTTTTCAGATACTTCTCAGCGAACTCACCAGCCTTGCCAAATGCTACGCAGTTGATAAAATCTGCTGTCTGACCATCCTGGTTGTTTCTGCTAAATCTTCTGTCTACTGCAAGTGTGTATCTTGCAATTGCAAGAGAACTCTCCCCCTGAGAATATCTCACCTCAGGATCTCTTGTTAAACGTCCCATAAGTATAACTTTATTCATATTTTTTCTCGTCCTTTTCTATTTAGGCCTCGTCCTGCTTAACAAGCAAATAACGAATGACGCCATCGACGATGCGGACACGCTTCTCGATATCAGCGGGAGCTGTAGGCTCTGCGTCGAAATGAATGAAATAATAGAAGCCTTCATTCATCTTGTCGATCTCGTAAGCAAGTTTCTTCTTGCCCCACTCATCAACATTTGTGATCTGTCCGCCGAATCTCTCGATCAAAGCCTTGCACTTGTCAACAGCTGCTGCTCTGGCATCATCTTCGATCTTTGCGTTAACGATAACGGCTAACTCATATTTTGTCATGCTTTCTTACCTCCTTTTGGTCTCTGGCTACCGTTTTCAGTACGGTAACAAGGAAATTATCACAGATGTAAACTCTACCACATGATGTGAATTAAAGCAAGCAAAAGTTTTGGAATTTATGATAGTCAGAATTTGAAGGGAGTTGACTGAATATTCCCCTCATCGGAGCCCCTCATCCGTTAGCTTCGCTGACACCTTCCCGGAGGTGGAAGGCTTTTTGGGTGCTTTCCCCCTAGGGGAAGGCTGTTTGGGTGCTCCCCCCCTAGGGGAAGGCTTTTTGGGTGCTTTCCCCCTAGGGGAAGGCTGTTAGAGTTGGCCAAAAACTTCGCCGATGGGGGCCTGGATTACGAGGTCGGCCTGGGAGTCGCGGGCGGTGGCCTGTTTGTTGATGAGAACAAGCTTGTGGCCGCGGTAGTAGTCGATAAGGCCGGCGGCGGGATATACAACAAGTGAGGTTCCGCCGATGATGAGTACGTCTGCATTGGCGATGTAGTTTACAGCTCTGCTCATTACATCCATATCGAGTCCTTCTTCATAAAGGACTACGTCAGGTTTGATTCGGCCGCCGCAGTCGCAGTATGGGACGCCGTCGCACTCTGCCATGAAGTCAAAGTTATAGAATTTTCCGCACTTTTCACAATAATTCCTGTGAACGCTGCCGTGGAGTTCCAGGACTTCCTTGCTTCCGGCAGCCTGATGAAGACCGTCGATGTTCTGTGTGATAACAGCCTTGAGCTTACCCTGTTTCTCCCATTCTGCGAGCTTTAAATGGGCCTTATTGGGCTCGATTCCCTTCACAAGGAGTTTATCCTTATAGAACCTGAAAAACTCCTCAGGAAGGCGCATATAAAAGCTATGGCTGAGCATCTGTTCCGGAGGATACTTGTAATGCTGGTGATACAAACCATCTTCGCTTCTGAAATCCGGAACACCACTCTCCGTTGAAACACCGGCGCCGCCAAAGAAAACTATATTGTCACTGCCGTCAATTAATTCCTTTAACTCTCTGATCTTATCATCCATAGCTGCCCCCTTTTAAATACGATTAGAATCCAGCCTTCTTAAGCAAATCTGCGAGAGATGTTGTAGCCTCGCCTTCGCTTTCAAATTCGATTTTTTCCTCGGTAATCTCGGTTGCTGCCACATCCTGCAAAGCCTTCATACTAAGACTGAGCTTACCGTCCTTTATAGCTGTAACCTTGACCTTAACCTTATCTCCGACCTTAAGAACTGCGCTGGGATGAGCAATTCTCTGATTGGATATCTGAGAGATATGCACAAGGCCTGAAAGTCCGTTTCCAAGATTGATGAAAGCACCGTAATCCTGAAGACTTTCAACCGTACCCTCTGTTACAAGTCCAACCTGTACATTGGATACCTTCTGAGCTCTCTCCTCGTCAGCTTTCTCCCTGAGGATCTCTCTTGCAGAAAGCACAAGCTTCTTATCCTTCTCATCAGCTGTGATCACTCTCACATCCAGCTTCTTACCTACAAAATCCTTAAGTGCATCCTCTTCGATGTAATTAAGTGAAAGTTTGGAAGCAGGTATAAATGCTCTGATACCCTCAAGGTAGCAAACAACACCGCTCTTAACAGCTTCGCTTATGGTAACAGTAACATTTTCCTTGCTCTCCAGAAGTGCCTTAAGCTTATCCCACGCAAGAACCTGGGTTGCTTCCTTCTTGGATAAAAGAATGTTGCCATTTCCATCATCAGTAGCAATAACTGTAGCCTCAATCTCATCGCCTACAGCAATATCAGTTCTGATATTGAATTTAGGGTCGTCACTGAGGTCCTCAGCCTTAATAACACCCTGTGTATAATACTTAATATCAAGGAGTACATATGTATCTTCCACACCGATTACGGTTCCGGTAAGAATATCTCCTTCTTTGATCTGTCTAAAAGATCTGTCAATCTCGTCTTTGAAATCTTCCATTGATTCCATTGTAAAAATTCCTCCCTCTTTCTTCACTAATTGGCAAATATATGCCTTTTTCCATCTGAAATAGATTATAACACCGCGGATATACCAAGAGCAAAATAAAAAAAGCCTTAAACGTTGCAAATACAACATTTAAGACTTGCTTATAAAGGTGACTGACGGATTTGAACCGACGATCAGGGAGTTGCAGTCCCACGCCTTACCACTTGGCTAAGTCACCATATGACTCCGACGAGGCTCGAACTCGTGTTACCGCCGTGAAAGGGCGATGTCTTAACCACTTGACCACGGAGCCGTGTTCCTGTATTACAGGTTATTTCGGATTTCTCCGCTTTTTAGCTCCCCAAGTAGGACTCGAACCTACGACACTTCGGTTAACAGCCGAATGCTCTACCGACTGAGCTATTGAGGATTATCTGCCATCTGTATATGGCTTTTCCGTACCTTCAAAACCGAACACTGAATACTCATCTTAAATCCATTTCTCTCTGTTCTATATCCTTTTTGGACAAGCCCTCGACCTATTAGTACACATCAGCTGAACATGTTACCATGCTTACACCTTGTGCCTATCTACCTCATAGTCTCTAAGGGGTCTTACTGCCGAAGCAGGGATATCTCATCTTGAGGGGGGCTTCACGCTTAGATGCCTTCAGCGTTTATCCCTTCCGGACTTGGCTACCCAGCCTTATGCATCTGGCGATGCAGCTGATACACCAGCGGTCCGTCCATCCCGGTCCTCTCGTACTAAGGACAGCTCCT